>JACRDN010000013.1 GCA_016218575.1 Elusimicrobiota bacterium | reverse complement strand
TTCGGTGGTCAACTCGGGCCGGCCGTAATTGATATACTGTCACCGATTTACATGGAAAAATTGATCGTCCGCGTCGAGCGCATGGCCCCGGAAGGGGAGGCCATCGCCCGGGCCGAGGGAGCCTCCCGCGTCATCTTCGTCTCCCACGGCGTTCCCGGAGACCGCCTGGAGGTGGAGCTCATCGAGGCCAAATCGAGCTATGCCAAGGCCAGGATAGTCAAAATACTAGAGCCCGGCCCCGAGAGAATCCTTCCACCCTGCCCGCTCCATTTCGACCCCTCCCGCCCGGTCCCGGCCTGCGGAGGCTGCGACTGGCAGCAATTCGGCTACCCGGCCCAGCTCAAGCACAAGCGCGAGGTCATCCTGGACGCCTTGAGGCGCATCGGCAAGCTTCCCGACGTTCCGGTGCTCGAAACCATCCCTTCGCCTCAGGACTGGGCCTACCGCAACAAGGTCCAGATTCCCTTCGGGAGACTTGGCAAAGGCCCTGGTTCCAAAGTGCTGGCAGGCTTCTACGCCCCCGGCTCGCACCGCATCGTGGACTTCTCGGCATGCCCGGTCCAGCCCGAGCTTGCCGTCAAAATCGCGCTCAAGATCAAGCAATTGGCGCAGCGCTGGGATTGGCCGGTCTATGACGAGGACTCGGCCCATGGCTGGCTGCGCCACCTTTTGGTCAGGACCAACGGCCAAGGCAAGGCCTTGGCCGCTTTGGTCACCAAGGGTTTGGAGTTCCGCCAGAGGGACGAATTCATCCAGGAGCTCAGGGGCGCGTTCCCGGAAATCATAAGCCTGCACCAAAACATTCAACCCCTTAAAACGTCCGTCATTCTGGGACAGCAGTGGAAGCACTTGTGGGGCGCCAAGCAAATCGAGGAAAAAATCGGAAAATTCTCCTTCCTGGTCTCGCCGGGGGCCTTTCTCCAGGTCAACACCGGGGCCAGCGAAAAGCTCTACGACACAGCCCTTTCCTTCCTTAGAGAAGGTTCTCCCAACTTTAAGATGGGACTAGATCTCTACTGCGGGGCCGGAACCTTGACCCTCTGGGCGGCGCAAGGCCTTCCCAGAATCATCGGCATAGAGGAAAACCAGCAGGCTATCCGCGACGCCTGGGCCAATGCCGAGAGAAATAATGTCAAAAATGTTCGTTTTACCGCCAGTCGAGCGGAAGCGGCCCTGCCCCGGCTTAAGAAGGAGTTCCCCGATCGCGTGGCGGCCCTGGCCGATCCCCCCCGGGCGGGACTCAGCCACCCCGTGCTCAAGGCCTTGACCGCCCGCGAGATACGACGCCTGGTCTACGTCTCCTGCAACCCGGCCACCTTCGCCCGGGACGCGTCCTTCCTCTGCCATTCCGGCTTCAAGCTCCTCAAGGTCCAGCCCGTGGACCTCTTCCCCCAGACCTCCCACGTGGAGCTCGTGGGGCTGTTGGACAGAAGTCAGTAGTCCAGGAGAAATCGGTCGAATAAGGCCGCGTTGAAAGCCGTCCCGAGGTTGCTTGAAAAAAACCGCGCCCATTTAATGCCGGGCCGGGCGAGGGCAAAGCCTTCAGGCCTGATCACGCGGTCGTAGCTGCCGGACCCATTTCTGCTGAAGGAATAAATCTCATCCCCTGCCCGATCAAAAATTTTTACCGCCAAGCTCGGCAAGGTGATCCCCCCTGGGTCACCGAAAAAGAGGGGCATGGACGCCGAGAGTCCTCTAAGGCCGGCATCGAGGAACTCCATGACAAACGAGACCGGCTCATTGCTTCCCTGCTGGGTCATGACATTAGAACCCATAACGCCCTGGACCGCGTCCCCGTCATAATAGCTCCGGGCGTCCCGCACCACCAGGCGGGTGCCGGAAGTCATGTCCTGGATCAATATCCCATGGGCCGCCAAATACGGCCGAGCATCCACGCCCCCGGTGTCGGCGGGATCCACCATGACGGGGCTGAAATCGATCAGCACCTGGCTCCTCCCCATCTTTGCCTCCTCGACCCCTCTATGGTAAGAAAACGCAAGAAACGGCAATAGGCGCCGCCAGCCCCCGGCGCCTCGTTCGATGGCCAGCGGCTCGAGCTCCGTCGCGGCGTCGAAGAATCGCCTGCCTTGCCTCTCCATTTGCTCGATTCCATCTTCCGAGATAAAGCCATGAAACGCGGCGATGCGAGAGAGGCGCTCCACCGCGTCGGAATGCCCCCTCAAAACCGGCGTCAATTCCCCCAATCCGGGCGGAAGATGGTTGACCTCCCGCAAAACCTCTTCGGGCTGGGCCAATAGCGCGAGGGCCACCCTGAAACCAAATGCGGCGGCGCGGGTGCGCGGGATCAAAGGGGCGGGCCGGAGCCGAGCGGCCGCGTCCATCACGTCCAAGGCCTCCCTGGCTTCACCGGGAAACGATGTCCCGCGCAGAGACGAGACGGCGAACTCGATGGGCTGGCGCAATGGCTGGTAGGAGGCAAGCCGGTTCAAAATCTGGACCCGGCGGGCCTGCCCTCCATCGGCCCAAGCCGAGCCGGTTATCATCAAAAGGAAAGCCACACTGCCAGTGATATTCCTCATTGATTAATTATACAGGTGGATCGGAGCCTTGCCTTGGGCCCTTCAGGCCACGGGGGTTGGGCCTTAGGGCCTATGGCGAAAATCCCGTTCATGGGCTATGCTTCCAAGCATGACGCTTCACCCCTGTCTTTTCGCGATGGGAATGCTTCTTTTTGCCCCCGCGCCGGCCGGGCAAGGACTACGACGCGAGCTTCTACCTGCCCCTGGAGCCCGGAGACTGATGGGCGCCCCCGCCGCCGTAGGACTAAAGGCCCAGTTCCAGATGGGCCTTTCGCCCCTGTCCCGCTCCGGCTTCTTGGGCTATACTAAAACACCATGAAAAGAGTGATTTATGCCGCCGCGGCGATACTGCTCCTACCCTGCCTGGGGCCTGCGGCGCCTGCAAAAAATACCAAGGACCGACCTAAAGCCGAAGCAAAGAAGCCCGCGCCCAAGCCAAAACCTCAACCGAAGCCCAAGATTGATCCGGTCATCTCCCGCATAGACAAAAGCAGCCTCGGGGCTTACCAAAAACTTCTCGCCAAAAGCATAGTGGAGTCGAAATTGGAGAAAGTTCCGGCTCCGGGCAAGACCCCGAATGATGAGCTCAAAGCCTGGAACGCCTTCATCCAAAACTTCGTCCTCGGCTATATGGGAGCCTCCGGCCCGAAGGCGGACAAATCAGAAGCCTTCGAGACCAAGTACGTGCAGAAGCGCGCGCCGAAGCTATTGGCCCCGGCAAAGCCCGCCCATCTCTACCGCAACGCCATAAAGAGGGAGCTCGACGCCTACATGAAGTCGAGCAAGGCTTCCTTCGACCCCAAGAAGGTCGAAGGCGGGCTCGACTCCATCGGAGAGCCGCCCAAGGAACCTCAAGGCAAGGAGGACAAGGAGCCTTTGAGCGCCTTCGAGTCGGCTCTCATAGAAAGCTTCGCCCAGGAGCCTCTCTTTAAGACCTCCTACGACAGCTATGCCGCGGGGTGCAAGGCGCTCAATGCCTCTCCCGTCCAGTCCGGGTGCTGGCGCGGCAAGATCGCCGACATCCTGAATACTTACAAGCAGTCGTCAAAGGCGGACGATAAGCTCGCGGCCATGGAAGCGGCCTACATCCAGAAACGCCTGGCCTCCGATTACCCGCGCTTCCAGAAGCTCCTGGACGAGGCCGCCAAGGACAAGCAAAAACTTCCCCCTTTCATCGCTCAGTGGCGGGCCGCCATCAAGGTGGAATTCGACGGCTACAAGGATTCCAAATACGCCCCGACCGAGCTAAGCAGCCTCTTGAAGCGCACCGAGGACCTCAACAAGGACCCCTTCGCCGTGGCCTTGAGCGACCTTTTCGCCAATCCCGTGGTCGAGGCCTTCGTGGAGCAGAATATCATCGAGAAAGCGAAGAATGACGCGGATTTGGAGAAGGCGAAAAAAGAGATCATAGAGCTTTCCAAGGCGGACAAGGAAAAGAGAAAGGCGCGCGTCGGAGCCTTGCAAAAAGAGGTCTTCCCAAAAATCAAGGACATCTTGGACAAGGCAATCCCGGAGAAGGACTATCCCGCTTCTCTCAAGCGCCGCGGGATCACGCAGAACAACATTTTAGGCTACTACTGCCCTCTACGCGAGAAAAAGGGCGCGCCGGCGCAGCCCACAGGGCCAAAGGCCTTGCCCCAGCTTCAAGGAGAAAACGAGCGCGGCAAACAGGCGGTGAACGCAACTTCCCCCGAGGGAGCGGCCGTGAAGGCGGACGTTGACCAGCCCAAGGTAGAAAAGGCCGAGCTCCTATGCCGCGATTACGAGGCGAAGAACCCTCCCGACGTCAAGCCGCCGACCGGCCCGGGAAAGCCGTCGGGGCCTCCAACTATCGGCGGCCCAAAGAATCCCAACCACAAAGACCCGCCCGCCAAGGACAAGAACGCTTGGGTCATTCCGATATACACGGCCAAGATGGCGACCTACGCGGGGATACTGGGGTTGTTCTTCGGGGGTCCCGCCGGGATGGCGCTCGTCGGAACGCTGGGCACGATAGGGGGCTACGCCATGGCCTTGGATAGCAACAAATAGCGGTTATCCACCGAACTTCGCCGCGAAGTGGGGTGGATAAGTCTACTCTCCTCTCAACCCCCAAGCCAGGCAGGCCGCCCCCACCGTGACGCAGGAGTCCGCGAGGTTGAACACGGGCCAGACCCGGAAGTCGAGGAAGTCCACCACGTAGCCGTAGAATACTCGGTCGTACAAATTCCCCAAAGCCCCGGCCGTGACCAAGACCAGGCCCACGGCGACCCAGGCGTTCTTCCGAGCCCAGGCCTTGTGCATGTAGAAGAGAAATCCGGTCAAGATGGAAGTGAGGACGATGAAAAAGAAGTTTAAGTTTTTGCCGTTTCCGACCCCGAAGGCGGCGCCGGTGTTCTCGATGTAGGTCAGGTGGAAGAAGGGAAGCACCGGAAGTGAGTATTGAGCCTTGAGGACGTGAAGAGCCCAATACTTGGTCAAGCGGTCGGCCAGAAACAGAAGTACCACCGCCAGCGCCCGGAACATCACCGGGACAGATGCGTAGCACAGCGGCCGCAGAGCTCGGGATGGGAGGCCGAGACCCCGATGTCGGTTTGGTATCTCCAGCAGCGCGGGCATTTGGCGCCCTCGGCGGCTTGAACCTCGATCTCGAGCTCTCCCTGCCCCTTGAGATGCTCCACTTGGGAGACTAGCAGTATTTCAGGCCAATTGATGGGAAGGGCATCATCCCCTGGAGCGGATCCCTTGAAAACCACCTTGGCTTGAAGCGAGGAACCGATTTTCCGGGCCCCCCGGGCCTCCTCGAGGGCCTTCTGTGCCCTTTCGCGCACCCGGCGCACCGCCTCCCAGCGCTCCGAAAGGGCGAGGTTCTCCCATTCCGGAGCGATCTCGGAGAGGTCGGCCAAAAACACGCTCGCCTCCCCTCCCAGGGCCCAATACTGCCACGCCTCCTCGGAAGTAAAAGACAGAATGGGCGAAGCCAGGATGAGAAGCCTTTTTAGGCACTCCGCCATCGCGGTTTGGGCCGCGCGGCGCGAGGGATCGTCGGGCGCGAAGGTGTAGAGCCTATCCTTCAAAATGTCGAGGTAGAACGCGGAAAGATCAAAAGAGCAGAAATCCACCAGCGCGCGCGCGGCATGGCGGAAGCGGTACTCGCGGTAGTCCTCAAGCATCCCTTTCTGGAGCAGCCCCAGGCGGTGCAGTATGTAGCGCTCGAGCTCCGGGAGCTTTCCGAAGGCAACGGCGTGCTTGGCCGCGTCGAAGTCCGAGAGATTGCCCAAGAGGTAGCGCACGGTGTTTCTAAATCTGCGGTAGGAGTCTGCAGGACCTTCCAGGAGCTTATCTGAAATCCGCACGTCGTCGCTGTAGTCGGAAAGGGCCACCCAAAGCCTCAAGACGTCGGCCCCCATCTTCTGGATCACTTCCTGGGGTGCCACGACGTTGCCGGCGGACTTGTGCATGGCCCGGCCCTGCTGGTCCAAGACAAAGCCATGGGTGAGCACGGACTTGTAGGGAGCCTTACCCGCGATCGCGACCGAGAGGACCAAGGAGCTCTGGAACCAGCCGCGGTGCTGGTCGGAGCCCTCGAGGTAGAGGTCGCAGGGGGCTTGGCCCTCCGGCTCGAGGACGGCCAGCCACGAGGCTCCGGAGTCGATCCAGACGTCCAGGATGTCGGTCTCGCGGCGAAACTCCGAAGACCCGCAGCGGCAAGTCAAGCCGTGAGGAAGGAAGTCCCAAATCTTCTCGGTGACATGCACCCCCCAATTCTCGAACCAGAAGGAGTCCCCTTCGGCCGCCACCTTATTCTCGATTGCCTCGAGGACCGCGTCGTCTTTCAGGGGATGATGGCACCGCGCGCAGAAAAGCACCGGGATGGGGGTCCCCCAAACCCGCTGTCGGGACAGGCACCAGTCCGGCCGGAGCTCAACCATGCTGGAGATGCGGTCCCGCCCCGCCTCGGGAATCCAGCGCGCCTCCCCGACGGCCTTGAGGAGCCGGTCGCGCAGATTATTGAAATTTACGCTCAAAAACCACTGCTCGGTGGCCCGGAACACGATGGGATTCTTGCAGCGCCAGCAATGCGGGTAGCTGTGCTGAATCTGCGCCTCGGCAAGGAGAAGGCCCCTCTCCTTCAAGGCCGAGGCGACGATCGGGTTTCCCTCGGAGAAAATCGCCTTGCCCTCCAGGAGCTGGCGCTCAGGAACGTCCTCGGTAAAGCGCCCCGACGCGTCCACCGGGCAGAAAATGTCGAGGCCGTAATGCTGGCCGGTATGAAAATCGTCGGCCCCGTGGCCGGGGGCCGTGTGCACGATCCCGGTGCCCTCATCGGCGCTCACGTACTCGGCCAGAACCCCAATCCCCTCCCCGCCGCCGAAGGGCTTGCGGTAGACGAAGTTGGCCCGCCTGTCCGGCGGGTGGCTGGGGGCCAAGTCCTTGCCGCGGTAGGTGTAGAGAATATCCTTGGGACTGGCCCCCAAGGCCTTCATCGCGGCCTCGAGCCTGGTCTTGGCCAGGAGCAGTATCCTGGGCTTTGCCCAGTCGGACCGCTCTGCCTCGACCGCCACGTACTCAAGCTCCGGATGGAAGGCCGCGGCCATATTGGCGGGCAAGGTCCACGGGGTCGTGGTCCACACCAGGACCTCGGCGCCCGACAGCTCCTTAGGGTATTCGATCGGGAAGGCCGCGAAAACCGAGGGAGAGGCCTTGTCCTTGTACTCGATCTCGGCCTCGGCCAAAGCGGTCTCGCAGGAGACGCACCAATACACGGGTTTGAGTCCCCGGTAGACGTAGCCCCCCTTCAAAAGCAGCCGGAATGCGCGCAGGACGCGCGACTCGTACTCCCTGGACATCGTTTTGTATGGTCTTTCCCAGTCGCCCAGAACCCCCAAGCGACGGAACTCCTCGCGCTGGAGAGAGATGAAGCGCTCGGCGAATGCCTCGGCCTGGGCGCGAAAGGCGGGGATGTCTTTGACGCCCCTTTTCCCCATCTTGAGCTCCTTCAAGAGCGCCGCCTCGATGGGAAGGCCGTGGCAGTCCCAGCCCGGCACATAAGGGGTGCGGCAGCCCATGACGGCGCGGGATTTGACCACCATGTCCTTCAAGACCTTGTTCAAGGCGTGGCCGATGTGGATGCCGCCGTTGGCATAGGGCGGGCCGTCGTGAAGCGCGAACAGGGGCCGGCCCTGCTGTTTCTTTCGCAGGGCCTCGTAAAGCCCGATCTTGGACCAGAGTTCCAGTATCCCGGGCTCCCTCTTGGGCAGATCCCCCCTCATGGGGAAATCCGTCTTGGGAAGGTTCAAAGTCTGGGAATAGTCGGCCTTGGCCTCAGGCATAGACCCGCTCGGCCGCCGCCTCGCTCAAGAGGAGCCGGCTGATCACCAATTGCTGAATTTGGCTCGAGCCCTCCCCGATCTGGTAGAGCTTGGCGTCGCGGAAAAAGCGCTGGACCGGGCAATCGAAGGAGGCCCCGTGGGGCCCGATCACGTCCAATATCTCCGTGGGAGCGCGCATGGCCAAATCCCCGCTCACGAGCTTGGCAATGGAAGCCTCCCGGGAATAGGGCCGGCCCGCGTCAAGGAGGAAGGCTGCGCGCAGGGCCAGAAGCCTAGCCGCGTCCACCTCGGCCGCGATCTGGGCCAAGGTGCGCTGGGCCGCGGTGAGCCCCGCAGAGTTCGGGCGGATGCCGTACTCCTTCTGGCGGGGTTTGACCCACTTGATCCCCTCCTCGAGGGCCGCGCGGGCGATGCCCACGGAAATTCCCGAGATGGCCACCCGGCCGCCGTCGAGCACCGTCATGGCGTCGCGGAAGGCACGGCCAGGTTTTCCCACCACATGGTCCTGGGACAGGCGCACGTTCTGCAGGTGAAGCTGGGCGGTGTCGGAGGAGCGGATTCCCATCTTCTTCTCGATTTTTCCGACGTTGAGGCCCGGGGTGCCCTTCTCCATGACAAAGGCGGTCAGCCCCCTCCCCCCAGAGGGATGCTCCCCGGTTTGGGCGAAAACCACGTACACGCCGGCCACCGACCCCTGGGTCGTGAAGGTCTTGGAGCCGTTGATCACCCAGCGGGAGCCCTCGAGCACGGCCTTGGTGCGGATGGAGGCGGCGTCGGAGCCCGCCTGGGGCTCGGTCAAAGCCCAGGCGCCCAACACCTCGCCGGTGGCCAGGCGCGGCAGGTATTTGCGCTTTTGCTCCGCGCTCGCGTGCAGAAAGAGATGGTTGGTGCAAAGCCCATTGTGGGACTCAACGGTAAGGGCCAGGGCCGCGTCGGCACGCCCCAACTCCTCCAGGATGAGGCAGAGGGAGATCGCGTCCAAGGCCTGCCCCCCGTACTCCTTGGGGAAAACGATGCCTAAAAGCCCCAGGCGGCGCAGCCCGGGCATGAGATCCCACGGGAAAGCCTCCTTGCGGTCGTTCTCCTGGGCCCTCGGGATGACCTCTTGCTCGCAAAACTCCCGGACCTTGCGCTGAATCTCAAGATGGCGGGGTTCCAGATCGAAATCCATGGAGTCCATACTATCATTTTGTCCGAGGTCTTGCATTGGCCGGACTTCTAAGTTATACTGCAACCGCAAGCACATTATGTCCAACGCATATCCTTATGGGCATAAGCGTGGCGGGCTCCGCCCGCCGTTGCAATTCATGTTTTCATAAGGAACAAAGATGACATCCAACGCTTTGATTGTTTTCATCGCCGTTTGCGTCGCCATCATGACCGTGGAGCTCTCGTTTCTGCTGGCGTTCTTGATCATCACCTTGCGCAAGATCAAACAGGGCGCCCAAGCCGTCGAGGTCCTGGCCTACCGCGTCGAGGAGGAGGTGGAGGCTTTCACCTCCCGGATGCGGTCGGGCTGGTTCAAGGCCCTGGAAGGAACGGCCCGGATACTGATGAGCGCGTTCTGGCCGAGCAAGAAAAAAGAGGAATAATTTGCTCAAAAACCTCAGAAAGCTCCTTTACGACCCGACTCTTCAGGCCAAAAAGGACTTCTTAAGAAGCCTGGAGCTGTTCAAGGACTTGAAGGACCGGGAATTGGCCGAGCTCGCCCAGGCCCTCCATTGCCGCGTTTACCGGCAGGGAGAGGTACTGTTCCAGGAAGGGGATATCGGCCGGGCCCTCTTCATCCTGGAGTCCGGGTCCGTGGAACTCTCCCGCAGGCGCCCGGACGGCGCCGGCCAGCCGCTTTACAAGCTCAAGCCCGGCGAGTTCTTCGGAGAGATGGCCCTTTTGGAGCAGCTCCCGCGCGCGGCCACGGCCCAGGCGGCCGAGGATTCTCGCCTTTACCTTCTCTACCTCTCCAAGCTCGAATCCCTGATCCAGGAGCATCCGCGCCTGGGCATCCAGGTCATGACCCACCTGGCCCAACTTCTCTCGGCGCGCCTGCGCCGAGCCACGATCGGAGCCACGGCTTCCCACGCCAGCAGTTGATGAGAAGGCCCTTCCCTTTCATCCCTTTTATCCTAGGAGCCGGCCTCGCCTTTTACCTGCTCTCTCGCCTCGGGCATGCCCTGATTCCATTCATCCTGAGCTCCGCCTTGGCCTACGTGACCCATCCCTTCATCAATTACTGCGAGGTCAAAGGCCTGCGCCGCGCCTTCAGCGTGACCCTATTCTATCTGATCGCCCTAGCGGCCGTGAGCGTGGCGGCCAACAACCTCCTGCAGATGGCCTCGGCCGAGCTTTCCTTCCTGCAGGAGCAGTCGCCCGCGTATCTGGCGACCATCAAGGGCATCGTGAGCGCCGCCAAGCAGTTCATCGCCCAAAACGTGCCCTTCGCCTCGTCCATCATCGAGCGCTGGGACATCCAGCTCTACGAGCCCTTGATGCGCCAGGCCGAGAATATCCCCGGCTATCTCCTCGGCATTTTCCCCCTCCTATCCTTCCTTTTCCTCATTCCCCTCATCACCTATTTTATGCTCATCGACGGCCCCAAGGCCGTCCGCCACATGATCCAGGCCTGCCCGGCCCGGCACGTGGAGAGAATATTGCACATCCTCTCGGAGATAGACGCATCCCTGGGCAATTACCTGCGGGGACTCCTGATCGCCTCCATGGCCGTGGCCATCGCGTCCTTCATTGGACTCAGCCTCATGGGACTCAGCCAAGCCTTGGCCATCTCGCTCCTGGCGGGCTTGGGCAATTTCGTGCCGTATCTGGGGCCGGCAATGGGTGCCGCGATCGGGGGCTTGGCCGCCATTTTCCAATTCAACTCCTTCGCGGCGGGCCTCAAGGTGGCGGCTCTATTCGCCGGCATTCGCCTGGCCGACGATCTGCTCCTCGAGCCCTTTATCGCCAAGCGCTCCGTGAAGCTCCATCCCCTGGCTTTTCTCCTAAGCCTCATGGCCGGCGGGGAGCTCTTCGGTTTCATCGGCCTGGTCTTCGCGGTTCCGGCCGCATGCGTGATCAAGGAACTGGGGAAAGTCTTGTGGGCCTGGTACGCCACGGAGACGCGCCTTGCCGCGCCAGAACCCCACCCCGCCGTGGAAGTTCCCTACGTTTAAGACGGGCCGCCCACGTAAGGCTCCAGGAGCTGGCGCAAGTCGTGGGGAATCCGCGCCGCGCGCCAAAGATCGTTGACCACGGCGTGGCGGGAAAATCCCCTGGCCACCTTCTTGCCGCCCAGGTCCTGGTCGTAAATCTCGTTCTCGAAGCGGATGCTGACCGCCCCCAGGTCGGAAATCCAGGTGCGGACCACGAGGAGGTCGTCGTAGCGGCTGGGAGCCAAATACCGGCAGTTGGCCTCCACGGCCGGGATGAAGAGCTTGCGCTGTATCTCGAGATCACGGTAGCGCAACCCCAAAGAGCGCAGGAGCTCGGTGCGGCCTTCCTCGAAGTACTTGAAATAGTTGGCGTAATAGATGATGCCAAGCTTGTCGGTGTCGGCGTAGGTGACGCGTACGTCGAATTCATGAAATCGCGGCGCCGCTGGCGCGGCGCCGCGAGGCTGAGGTTTGTTCGCAGTCGTTTTTGGTATTTCAGGCCTCTGCAATGTTTGCGGAGAGGCCTTGCTCTCCCCCAATATATTATTGACGGCAGAAATCACCTGATTGAGCCCCAGGGGCTTCTTGAGAAAATAGGTATGGGCGCTGGGGTGAATGCGCTTCTTGACCTCGTCGAAACCGCACACCGTCGAGAAAATGATGGGAATCTTGGCCGTATCCGGAACCCCGCGCAGGCGCTCGTAAACCGTATGGCCGCCTCCTCCCGGCATGTAGAAGTCCAGGATGATGATGTCCGGCCTGCGCTGATGCGCCTGGAGGACCCCCTGGACCCCATCGAAAGCCGCGGCCACCCCGTAGCCGGCCGATTCCAGGCCTTCCTTGAGGAGAGCGACCAAGGTCTGGTCGTCGTCGATGACCAAGACTGTCTTCATGGGGGCAGAACGGCCTGTATCTCCTTGCGCAATGCCTCGACGCCGCAGGGCTTCCTCAAGAAAGATTTCACGTTGACTTCCTGCCTAATCATTTGGGTGGTGGAATCCTCGATGCAGCTGGCGCTCAAAACCACGATAGGGATGCTGCGCGTCTCCATGTCGGCCTGCAAAGCCCTAAGCATCTCCATTCCCGACACCTTGGGCATCATGATGTCCAACAGGATGATGTCGGGCGCCCGCGAGCGCGCCAGGGTCAGACCCTTCTCCCCGTCCTCGGCCCGAAGAACCTCGTAGTCCTCATCAAAAACCATCGAGACCATGTCCACGAACACGGTATTGTCATCCACGACAAGGATTTTCCGCTTTTTCGCCTCGCTCATATTCCTCCGGCCCCGCGAAAATCTCGGTCCAGTATAGCCCCGCCTTCAAAATCATGCAATAGGCGCAATGACTTTTGCCCGCCCTCCCGAGGAAAGACGATAGGCCTTGCCCCGCCACGAGATAGTCCTGCGAAAGCCCAGGATCCAGAAAAGCAGGGCCCCGAAATCGGCGAAAGCCAGAAAGAAATATTTCCCGGGGCCTTGGCGAAACCCGGCCACCCAGCGGTCCTGGGCATAGCCGATCAAGGCGCGGGAAGCCAACATCGACAAGAGCATGGCCCGCCCCGGCCAAAACCATTTCCCGGAATGTTCGCAGAGGACCCAAAACAAGGCCGCGGCCAAGCCAGGGTTGATAAAGGGCGAGAGAAGGTAGGGACGGGGCAGGCACCAGCGCACGATGGCAGACCATTTGACCAAGTGCTCGAAAGCCTCCTTAATGGATGTTTCGCTTTCCTGGACAGAAACCAGCTCCCCAAGCAGGCATCTCTTGGCCCCCAGCCGGGTGCTCATAACACTCAAGGCCACGTCATCGGCGATGACATGGGCGAAAGGCTCGAGGCCTCCGAGCCGCTCCAGCCATTCCCTGCGGTACGCCATCCAGGCCCCGGCGCAAAAAGGCATGAGATCGAGGTAGAAGCCGAGCACGGCGCCCACGCAAAAGAAATGGTTGAAGGCGATCTGGAAGCAGAAGCCGCCCACGCCGGAAGCAGGGACATGGTAGGGAAGCGCGAAAGCCATGTCGCAGCCATCCTCGAAAGCCAGCGCGGTTTGGCGCAGGAGCCCGGGGGTGGCGCGACAGTCGGCATCCGAGAAAATCACGAAGGGATGCTTGGCCTTGGGCAGGGCCTCGATCATGTTGTGTATCTTGCCCATCCGCTCGCCGCTCGGGCCCGTGGTCAAGATCAGGATGTCCCGACCCGGATGCCTTCGGGCGAAGGCCAGGGCCACGGGGTAGGCCGGGTCATCCTCGCTTTCGATGGCAATAATGAACTGCAGGCGCCCTTCCGGGTCGGAGGCCACGATGGACTCGAAGCCATCCTCCAACGCCTCGTCGAGGCCGCGCACCGGCCGGATCAAGGTCATACCGGCGCGCGGCTCTGCCGCGGGCCGGCGGCGCCAGCGAAAGTGCCAGAGGCTGGCCAGAAGACAAAACCACAACCCCGCCAGCAGGGCTCCGGCTAGCACCCCTAGGATGAACAGGAGCACGTGCTTGGCGACCCCGCTACGGCAGGGACCGGTGGGAGCCGTCGCAGTAAGGCTTGTTCTTGGACCGCCGGCAGCCGCACCATGCCACTTTTTTCCCTTCCGACAACTCCACGCGGATGGGTGAGATCCCGGTATTAAGGCGGGCATGCGAGCCGTCGCAATAGGGCTGCTTTTGGGATTCCCCGCAGGCGCACCAGGCCTTCTTGCCCGCGGGCTCCTCGATCACGTAGGGGAATTTCTGGGTCGCTTTAGGTTCGGACATGATTTCTCCGTTTCAAACGCTCTGGGGGCTGACGCCGATCTCCACGATGCTGCAGGCCAGGATGGGGTTGAGCCCCAAAGAGCGCGCCTTATCGATGAGTTCCTGGCTTTCCGAGCCGGGGTTGAGATAGAGCTCCTTGGTCCCCTTTCGGGCGATTTCCTCGATTACCTTGAGCCCCGCGACCGGGGGAAGGTACACTGTCACACGATCCAACTCCGTTGGGATATCAAGGACGGAACGGTAGACCTTGAGCCCCTCGATGTCGGTCTCGCGCGGGTTGACGGGGAACACCTCGTAGCCCTTTTGAAGATAGGCGCGCACGGCCTTGCAGCCGTACTTGCCCCGATCCTTCGACGCCCCCACCACGGCGACGGTCGCCATGTTTTGATTATAGCTTTTTGCCGCCGGAACCCTGGGCAAAGACTCGAAAATACCCTACACTTCTGGCATGATGAAAGGCGCCGCCTTTAAGGCCGCGGCTGCCTTGGTCTTTATTGGATTGTACGGACTGCCCGCGGCCGCGGTGATTTTCGATCAGGACAACCGCGTAGACTACCCGGAGGTGAAAAATGAGAAACATCGGCGCCTCATGGACAGCTCCGTGGCCCTGTTCGCGGCTGGCGCCGTTTCCCTTGACAGCCTGGGCTGGGCGCGGCTTGCGACTCGCCCCTTTGACGACACGAATGGATACAGTCCCAAAGAGCGCTTCTACGGTCAGCCCATGGGTCCTTTCTGCTCGGGGGCACTGGTGGCGCCGGACCTCGTTCTCACCGCCAAGCACTGCCTGGACGACTTCCCCTGCGGAGCAATCAAGCTCGTCTTCGGATACAGGACCTCGCTAGACGGCGCCTTCCCCTCATTCGTTGCGCGGGGTGAAGTATTCAGCTGTGAGAAGGTCATCCGCGTTCGCAAGAAAGGCTATGCGGCGACAGCTCTGGTTAGGCTCGATAGGTCGGCGAACGCAAAAGCCCACCCCCCTATTGCTGTGCATGACAACTCGGGAGAGAATCTCACGGGACGGGAAATGTTTTATATCGGCTATCCTATGGGCCTGACGGTCAAATTCGTGGACGGCTTCAAGGTTATTATCGACAGGCCGAGCCCCAACCTGCCCTTCATTTTCGCCGACGCCGATGCCTATGCCGCAAGTTCTGGAAGCCCTGTTTTTGACTTAAGCACGGGCCAAATACAGGGAGTGCTCGCCGGCAAGCCCATCCTACCCGACTTCGTGAAGGACAAAAGCGGACTCATGGCGTCCAAGGTCGTCGCCACAAAACCCATGGTGGGCGAGCTGTCGTTCATTGCCACTTCCTCAGAGTTTTGCGAGACTCTCCGCAACCCCTAACCGACTTGGGCCGCCGCATCCTGCTATATTAGGACCTCGCGGGAGGCGCTCCGCCCTGACTGGGCAGTCGCACGACGATCGTGCCCGCGATTTTGTCGTGCCAAGCCTGCTTTTCGGGATCCCACCCCGCCCAGAAAAATCCCAAGAA
Source organism: Elusimicrobiota bacterium (assembly GCA_016218575.1). NCBI lineage: Bacteria > Pseudomonadati > Elusimicrobiota > Elusimicrobiota bacterium. Next base: position 38,783 of record JACRDN010000013.1, on the reverse strand, counting down.
CATCGGCAGGATGGAGAGATAGCTCGCCAAATGGCGCACCAACGCCACTGTGAAGTCCATGGAACGGCCATCGAGCCGCACTCCCTTGATCCCCACGATCATCCCGCCCAGGGTCGTTCCCTTCCAGGTCCACATCCCAATCTGATAAAGAGCCCAACCCCCGAGGCCAAGGGCTATCAAGTTCGTCATCCCTCCAATCACAAGCCAGGCGAAGGCGTCGATGACGATGGCGGCCATTCGCAGCCAAAAACCCGCGTAAGGCAAAGCCGCGGCTTCAAGCGCCGGAGCCACCTCGGCGAGCGCAGGCGCGGCGACAGACTCCTCGGCGGAAGCGGTCTCTCCCTTCAAGGCTTCAACCCCAGCAAGAAGCGCTGCTCCAAAACCAAACAGGGTGCTCAGCATCCAGCTCGCCAGACCTATCAAAGGAACTGCGTAGAGCGCGGCCAACGCCGCTGCGCCCGCAGTTGTCGCGAGGATCGGATTCTGCACCTGAGCCTTGTTGCCCATAAATCGACAGACTCCGGCCTTGCCGACCACTGCCGCCGCAAAGACCGCCACCGCGAGGAAGGGAATCACCGCGATGCCGGCAACTGTCGCGACTAGGAAAAACGCAAAGGGAGCCAAACCTGAAAACCCCAGGATTCCCGCCAACAGAACGCTCATCGGTCGTTCTTGGATGGCCTTGGCGCATGCCTCAACGGCCGCAGGCGCGCCAGCCGCAGTCAGCACGTAAAGAAGCCCAAACGACAATACCAAGAGCCAACTCCATAAGACCCCAGGGGCAACGGGTCGGCCTTTAAAAGGTCCCGACATGACCCACTCCCCAAAACGACCCAAAGGGGACTTCATGCGCTGCAGGGAAATGATGGTTTTCTCTCCCCTTATACTCGAGAGCGGATCGGCTTCGAAGGCGCTGCCGATAACAACCAGTCGCGATGCCAGGACCGCCTTGGGCCCAATCTTGGCAGAGCCAAGAACCACCACCTCATCGCCGACCGCACCGTCGATATCGGCCATTCCGCCAATGACGACAACCCGCCCAGCAACCTTCCCGCGAATCTTGGCCGAGCCGCCGATTACGACCACCTCAGAAACGGTCTGGCCTTCCTCGACCAAGGCGTCATGCCCGATCATGACAAGCCGCGAGCCCCTCTCCCCATGGGCAACCCCAGCGTCCACGCCTCCGGCAACCAGCGCCATGAGCGTCCATGCTAAAAATCCCATTATAACGCGTTTCATTGAGCTTCCTCCTCCACGACTCTATAAATGCCTGGCTCCCGGACCTCCTGCCGCCAAGCGCGCAAATCCAACCCCGAATGCCGCAAAGAATAGGAACATGACAACGACAAGCCCGTGGAGCGGCTGGCCTGCGGCATGCCAAAAAATGGGAGCCAGCCCCCATATCCACGCGACGCACATTTTCATGACAAAAAAGCTTTTTAGTCCCGCCACGACAAGACTAAGCTCAATCCGAAGCGAGAGGCCTGCCAGAACCACCAGCGCAAGCACCAGTGCCGCACGCGCCGGAACTGGCCAAGCCCACCAGATTCGCCGCCACCAAGGCCTTGCCGCCTCCACGCCAATGGCCGCCATCACTCGAGGCAAGAGAGTCCTTGGCGCCCGGCTCATCGGGATAGCCCTGATTCTTCTCTCTAACTCTAAATCACGTTCCTCGACGCTCATGCCAACTCCTCCCCCAATATCCGGCGCAAAGCCGCGCGCCCGCGGAAAATGTCGCTCTTGATCTTCCCAAGCGAGACACCCATCTTCCGGGCAATCTCTTCATAGCTCATTCCCTCATAATGAAAAAGGACTAAAGGCAGGCGTTGGGACTGCGGCAGCTTAATCAAGGCCTCCTCAAGTTTGGCATTGAGCCCCTGGGCGATGGAGCTCCCCCCAGGTTCTGCGATAGACTCCTCGAAAACAGCCCCATCTTCAGACTCCATCTCACTGAACAGCCGGAAGCGGTTTCGATGGCGCTCGAGATGGTTGAGGCAAAGATTCCTCGTGACTAGGCGAAGCCAACCGCCCACATTCGGGCTCTGTTTGAGATCTTCGTAGCTATGGTAGGCCTTTAGGAACGCCTCCTGCGCCATATCCTCGGCTTCCTGTCGGCGCCCCAAAAGCCTCAACGCCGTCGTATAAACCATGTCTTGATGCTCCCGGATGAAGTCCTCAAAGCCGGCGGCGGTCGTCATTTCCTAGCTCGGCTCTGATGGCTTGCCATCTCCAACTCTCTAACACGCGAAACTCGAAAAAGTTTCATAAAGTTTGAGAAGCATAAAATCCGTAAGCAGTACGTTAGGCCCTGTCAAGTAATAATATGATCAATTTGGCCGAGCGATTTTGGAGCGAGACAAGAAGCAAGGAGCGAGCATACCCGCAGCGGTATGTGAGCGACGAGCGACGCGGTCGCAGCCCAAAAGCGCTCGGCCCCTTCGAGGAGGCGTCCCAATCCTCCGCAAGTGTCACGCGATTGGTGGGGTCTAACTCCCCAGAACGGCGACGATTTTATTAGGAGAACTTCCTCCTTTGACGAGGCGCAGGCGCTTGCGCTCAAGGCCCAAATGCCGGGAGAGACGGCTTAGGACCGCCTCGTTGGCTTTCCCCGCCTGGGCCTTGGCCCGCACCCGAACCTCGTAAGAATCCTGGCCTTTCGCCTCGATGGAGTCCTCGCGCGACCCCGGATGAGCCTTGACGCGGATCCAGCGCGGCATGGCCGTCAGCGGGGGCGGGTCCGTCCAAGACCGGACCTCAGCCTGAACGCCGCCGCCGGGGACCGGGCTCTGCGGCGCGCAACGGAGGAGTCCGCGACCGGGGCCGGATTGGCGGAGGCGGGGACGGGCTTGGCGTGCCGTTTCCAGAAACCAAAAACAAGCAACGCCGCCGCGGCGCAGAGGAGGGCGGGCACCCAGGATGGGACGCGGGGCCTACTCCCGGAAATCGCGGCGCAGTTGGACTCGGCCAGGCGAGCCAGCCAAACCTTGTCGGCCATGGCATGGAAGGCCAAAGGGCGGCGGTCAGCGCCCGTGGCCCGGCAGCACAAATGCCTGAATTTCTCTAGCTCGTCGGCGCACGGAGGGCAGGCCGCCGCGTGCAGGCCCGCCTCCGCAGGAGCCGCGTCAAGCGCCGGCCAGCAAGCCCAGAGGCTCTCCATGATACGGCAGTCAGGGCCCGTATTGCCGCGGCGCTCGAGCCCTCCCAGGCGCCGCACGGCGGCGCCGAGCTCGGAGACGGCCAAAGCTTCACCTGAAACCAAGACCTGCGCGATTTCCCCGGGCCCGTAGCCCTCCAGCCGGAGTCCCAGGATCTGCCTCTGCCTCCAAGAGAGCCCCTCCATGTCCCGCTCGAGGGCGATTCTCCTTTGCAGCCCCTCGGGCATGGGAAAGGGGGAGAGCGCCTCCAAGGCCTTCCAGCCCCGCCGGCCGCGCCGGGGCCGCGCGGCCTTGAGCGCCAAGCGGGCTATCCAGGTCCGGAAGCTGGAGCGGGGCTCGAAGGAGGAGAGCTCGCGCAAAGCCCTGGAAAAAGCCTCCTTGGCCGCGTTTTCCGCCGCGGCGGCCTCCCGGCACAGGCCCAACAGGAGGCCGGCCACCGGAGCCTGGTGGCGGTGGACCAGGCGCCTGAAAGCCTCCCGGTCCCCGGCGCAGGCCGCCAGCGCCAGCTGTTCGTCGGTTTCGTCCATCGGAGCCTTCAAGATACCAAAATCGCGGGACCCAGTGTAGTGTTGCTGTCACGTGTCGGACATTCGCCCAAAATGCTAAAATTTTTCGGCGCCGAGGTGGCGGAACTGGCAGACGCACAGCACTCAAAATGCTGCGGTCCTCTGGGCCGTGCGGGTTCGAGTCCCGCCCTCGGCAATTTCCATGAAATGGCTGCTGATGGGACTTCTCGCCTCGCCTTGGGCCCTGTCGGCCCAGGAAGGCCCGCGTTGCTCCGACGGCTCCAAGCCCCGGCTCACCGGGCACCCTTTCCAGCCCTTGAGCTGCGCCCAGGAGCCTTCAGCCGAATCCCCCCTCCCCGACGCCGAACCGCCGGGCGACGGGAAGAATAAGGCCTCTTTGAAGGACGTGGCCGGGCGCTGGGAAGGCCTGAGCTACTACGGGGGCGGGCGTTATGAGATACTGCTCGAGATAAAAAGGAGCGGCGGCTCCTACCGTGTGACGCTCTCCAGCATGGATTACCATACCCACGCCAAGAACGTCCTGCATGGGAAATTGACGGGCTCCTTCTGGAGCGACCCGGGCCGCTACGGCGCAAGCGTGGAGCTCGACAGCCTGCCGGGCGCGCGCCTCGACGGCAAGGCTTGGGTCTCCGCCCTCTCGGAGCCGGGCTACGACCGGGAGTTCTCCATCGTTTACCGGGACCGCCCTGGAATCCATCGCATCAAGTTCGCGCTGGAGGGCAAGGACAAGATCCGCTACGCCTACACTTTCCTGCATCCGGCGCGCGGCCCGGCCGGGGCTATGGGAGAGCTCTCCCGCTCCCAGCGCTGAGGGCTTAGCGGGCCAAGGCCGAGGCGAAAACGAACTCGAAGCCTTCCTTCTGGAGCTTAGGCACTTCTTCGGTCAGGCATTCGTAGGTGCCGTGGAAATAATGATGGCCGATGGCGACGGCCTCTCCCCGCTTGCGCGCGCGGGCGGCGGCCTGGCGCAGATTTTTGACGCAGAACTCCTTGGTGTGGACCTGGGCGGTGTCTAGGAAGATCCAATTGAGAACGGCCGGGATGCCCGCGGCTTGCGCCTCCGCGAAAGCCGCGGATTTCTCCGAGACCTTGCTGTCCAAGAAATAACCCCCGCGCGGCTTCAACAGGCGCATGAATTCCGCCATGAGCGGGCGGTTCTTGGTGGCTTTGTAGGATCTATGGTTGTTGAGGCCGGCGGGGCTCGGGATCTGCTTGTAGGCCTTGTCCAAGAGCTTGCGGACCTTCTCCACGTCCTCGGCTGACACCTTATCCTTGGGAAGTTCCAGGCTCAGGAACGGGTCGAAGGGAAAATGAATGACGAGCTCATGGCCCGCTCCCTTGGCCTGCCGGGCCGCCTCCTTGGTCCGGGGAGACTCGGGCATCACCGCGAAGGTGACCGGCCAGGAAATCCTCATCCAATCCTCGTCCGGCACGTTCTTCTTGTAGGTCAAGCCGAAGTCGTCTATGACTATGGCCAGCCGCGGCTTGGCCGTCTGCGCCGATAAGGGAAGCGCGAAGAGGACGCTCAGCAATAGGCCAACCACGGAACTATTCAATCAAAAATGACCTATGCGTGCGAAAACTTTGACGAGGACTATTGCACCCGCCTCATGCGCCGAGTTGCCGGCGGAATAATCCTCAATTTGGGAGTCGAAGCGGGAGCATCTCCAATGGACTCAAATCGATCCAACCCCTTCGTCAAAATAACGTGCCGTTGGATAAGATACCGGTAAGAGTTCCAGGCTAAACTCAGGCTCTCTATTCGGCCTGAATTAAGATCAGACTCGACCTCAACCAAATTTCTATTCATCTCGGCAATAATACAAGATCCATCCAGCTCGTAAAGCCCGACTTCCCCGTAGCTGGAAACCCAGTATTTAGTCTGCCGACCACCGTATTCGGGCTTGGAACAACGATCCTCGAACAATGCGCCATACTGCGGTATGTCAGATGGCACTTCTACCCCGTCTCCGGCCGAATACACCCGGAACTTTGCATCGGTAAAAGAAAGTCCATATTTATCCCTGAAATTCCGGTATCTTTCCAAAGTAGAACTTAGGGATTCTCTAATGCCCTCAAAATCCTTGAGCGCCTCCTGCGTCGAGCGCCAGCCAGGATACACCTGCATAAATCCACCGCCTTGAGCTGCGGCTGACTGAGCCAATACCAAGGCAATCCCAAAAGCTTTAATGTTCATTCTTCCTCCCTACTTGTAGCACAACTTCAGGATAATGCCATTGGAATAGTGTCTCAAGGGCCCTTAGGCCCAAACTTTTGTAGGCCAAAAGACCTACAGCAAGGGCTTACTCGTGGTTTTCGAGAGACTTAAGCCCCAGCTTCCAGGGCACGATGAAGACGATGAGGTTCAGAAGCGCCGCCGCGGCGGCGGACAGGAAGGCGACATTCCAATCCCAGGCCTCGGGGCGGCCGAAGCGGGCGTGGAAGTGCATCTGCATGGGCCAGGAGAGGATGAGGATCATGGCCCCGATGTAGAAAAGGGACGCCGCCATGTAGAGAAAGCCCCCGAGGGAGGACTCGACCTGGTGGATATTCTCGACATGAAACATGGGAAACAACGCGCCAAAGCCAATTCCCATGAGGCAAACCCCCCAGGTGATGACGATGAGGCTCGCCAAGGACAGCCAGGCCGTGAAGGCGTCGGCCGAAAGGAGCCGGTTCGTGGCCAGGCCCAAGACCAAGGCCACGGCCGTCATGGGAACGGCGGAGAACAGGAACTTCTGGCGCATGAGGGCGTCTAGGCCCACGGGAGCGGACCTTACCACCCACCAGGAGCGGCCCTCGAGGCTGATCGACGGGAATGTGAAGCGCAGGCCCAAGGCCGCGATCACGAAGCCCGCGGTGCCGACGTTCAAGAAGGACACGAGGCTTCTCAGGTCCGGGCTGTCCAAGGGCAGGCGCGCGATGCTGAAGAGATACACGAAAACCAGGCCCAGGATGAGGAGAAGCTGGGACCAGTGCTTGACGTCCCTAAAGAACACCTTGCGCTCCCGCCAGAAGAGCGGGACCAGGCTCTCGTCCAAGCCCAGGAACCTGAAGCACTTGGATTCGGCCAGGACCTCGAAAGGCCAGGGTATGGCCCGGCGCGCGCTTTCCTGGGCCCCGCTGTAGCCGATGAAATAAATCCGGCCGGCCAAATAGACAAGGCCCAGGTAAATGGTCGCGGCAGCGGCCATGAGGAAAGTGGCTTCCAGCGCGAAAGCCTCGGACTTCCCATTGGCGGCGGCCAAAAGCCCCTGGGTCATCCACCAGGAGGGAAGAAGCGGGGCCGTGGGAGCCTGCAGGTAATTAAGGTATTCGGCCACTCTATGAAGTGCGTCCGGCCGGACCAGCTTCTCTGGCTCGGAAAAGCGCACCAAGCCGTAGACCACGGTAAGAGACAGGCTCGAGAGGACCCAAACGACGTCTCGCGTGCGCGAGGACGGAAAGCAGTAAAGAAGGAAGAGGGTGAACGCGAGCCCCAAGGAGGCGGCCAGCATCAGGAAAGGCGCGCAAAGAACGAGAAAGCCCGCGAAGAAACCCGCCCCATAGCCGCTTACCTTGGCCAAGGCCAGGACGTAGGGAATCAAGACCACTCCTATCATCCAGGAGGAGAAGAATATGCTCTCCAGGGACTTGTCCAAAAACACCGCGCGCAGGGGAACTGGCGCGTTCATCAGGAAGTTGAGGTCGCGGGAATAGTAGAGAGTCGTGAGCGACGTGAGAAGGCTCGAGATCGCGACCATGGCGAAGGTCATGAGAAGAGCCATGGCCGTGAGCTTCCAAATGATGAGGGGGCCGATGAGCGGCACCGCGCTCAAGTAGGCCAAAAGGCGCAAAAAGCCGCGGTAGAGGCCGTAGACCAGTCCGAACGCCGCGAGGGAGAATGCCATGTTCCTGATCCGTTCGTAGGACGTCAGGAAAAGGATTCTGTTCCTCGCCGATAGGAGTTTACGTTTTAAAAGGACGAGAAGCATTTACAAATTCTTGAGCAGCGTCGCGTACTCGTGGCCGCCCGTGAGGCTCAGGAATAGGTCCTCCAGGCCCGAGCCCGGACTCCTGGCGCGGGCCTTGAGCTCATCCAAGGTGCCCAAGGCGATCAACTCCCCGGCGATCATGATGCCGATCCGGCTGCACAGCTTCTCGGCGATCTCCAGGATATGGGTGCACATGAATATGGCGGTTCCCCGCCGCGCCAAGGTTTGGAAGATCTCCTTGGCCATGCGAGCGCTCTTGGGGTCGAGCCCCACCAAGGGCTCGTCGAGGACCAGGACCTTGGGTTCGTGGAGGAGGATTCCGGCCAGGACCAACTTCTGGCGCATCCCATGGGAGTAGGACTCCACGAGCTCCCCGCCCCAGCCAGAGAGCTCGAACATCTCCAAGAGCTCCGGAACGCGTTTTCTCTGCGTCTCTAGACCCACTCCGTAGAGTTCTCCTATGAAGCGCAGGTACTCCGCCCCCGTGAGCTTGGGGTAGACGAAAGGCTCGTCTGGGACCAGCCCCATGATTTTCTTGGCCTCGAGGGTTTGGGCCGCCACGTCGAAGCCCCCAACGAGAATCCTGCCCTCGGTAGGCTTCAAGAGCCCGGTGATGAGCTTGACGGTGGTGGTCTTTCCGGCGCCATTGGGCCCGAGGAAGCCGAAGATTTCACCCGGCTCGACTTTGAGGGAGAGCCCCTTGACGGCGGCGAGAGTCTCGAAGCGCTTGACCAGGCCCGAGATCTCGATCAAGCCAGGACAGCCCCGTTGCGGGACACGCTCAGGCGATCCAGGAACTCGTTGAAGCGGGATTCGAGAGCTCCCTTTTGGAGGGACTCGAGGGCCGCGGTGCTGAAGTCCTGGACCGTGAAGGAGGCGAGCACCGTGCCGTAAATCATGGCGCGCTTCAAGTGCTCGACGTCGTCGAACTCGCCGGTGGCCGCGAGATACCCCATGAAGCCTCCGGCGAAGGTGTCTCCGGCTCCGGTCGGGTCCTTGACGGTGTCGAGAGGATAGGCCGGGAAAACGAAGAACTCCGACCCGAATTTCAGAAGCGCCCCGTGCTCGCCCTTCTTGATCACGACCACGGACGGGCCCCACTCTGAAATAACGTTGGCCGCACGCAGGATGTTGCTCTGGCGGGTGAGTTTCTTGGCCTCGCCCTCGTTGGCGAAGAAGATGTTCACGCGGCTCAAGAGCTCCTTTAACGCCGCGGGCTTGGAGGCGATCCAGTAGTCCATGGTGTCGCAGGCCGTGATGGCCGGGGACTCCATCTGGGCCAGGACCTCCGTCTGGAGCTCGGGGTCGATGTTGGCCAGGAACACCACGCGCGAGCGCTTCTGGGAGGGGCTCAAAGCCGGCCGGAAATCCTTGAAGACGTTGAGATGGGTTTCCAAAGTCTTGGCCTTGGAGAGGTCCTTGCCGAACCTTCCCACCCAGCGGAAAGTCTCCCCAGGCATCTCCTTCAAGCCCTCGAGGTCGATACCTCGCCGGGATAGGAGCTGGCGGTGCTCCACGGGGAAATCGCGACCCACCACGCCCACGACCGAGACCGGGGCGAATTGCCGGGCGGAAAGGGAAAAATAGACGGCGGAGCCGCCCAGGGCCTCCCGGCTTTCCCCCGCCAAGGTTTTCACCGAGTCGAGCGCGACCGATCCCACCACCAAAATGGACATATTAAACCCCGCTGTCGCGCTGCTCGAGATAGCTGCGGATCTCGACCTGGGCGCTGATTTGGCGCAGATAATAATTGATCAGCTCCAAAGCCCTTTGCTGCTGGAGCTTGGCGGCGAAGGACTCCTTTTCCTTCTCGAAATCCTTGAGGGAGCCCTTATTGGCCTGGGCGTAAGCCCCGCGCAGCTCCTCGGGAGGAAGCTTCGCCGTGAGATAAAGAATCTGCTTAAGCTTGGCCACCTTGATGGCTTTCCTGCGGGAGTCCTCGTAGGCCCGAGGCGTCTCATGAAGAACACGGCGCAGGGCTTGGAAATAAAGGTCCTGGTTGAAGGTCCCCTCGTGCTGGAAAGCCTTGGTGTGCTGGATCTCGTAGGAGACCTCCTCATCGGTCGCCTGAAGGCCCATCTCCTCGGCCTTGGAGAGCAGTATCTCGTCCACAATCATGTCGCGAAGGATGAGCTGCTTGATCTCCTTGATCTGGTCCTCCTTGAGCTCGGCCCCTTGGCCGCGGATCGCGTCCAAGTATTGGTTCACCTTGGCCGCGAAGAGGGAATAGGGGATCTTGGTGGAGCCCACGGTGGCCACGGTCCCGCTCATATCCCTGCTCGTGAAGAAATACCCCCCCAAGCCCACGAAGGTCCCGATGAGGAAAATGGCGATGACGGCGAGAAATAAAGGCTTCTGATAGCGGCGCAGGATGGAAATCATGCCCGCGGCCTCCGCATTAGGAGGCAAGGGAATGGTTGAGATATTAGATCGAATACCATGAATTTTACCTCGATGAAGCTTCGACGGGAGCCAGCTTCTCCGCATCCGCGCCGTGGCGGCCGCGGCGTTCCTCGTGAGGAGCCATCTTGCAGGAGCCGTTGAAGAAAGCCCCCTCCTCGATGCGCAGGCGGGCCGTCTTGACGTTGCCGGTCAGGCGCCCGGCGGCCAGGAGCTCGACGGATCGGCTGGCCGCGACGTCGCCCTCCACTTGACCAGAAATGGAAAGGACCTCGGTCGCGATGTTTCCCTTGATCCGGCCCTTTTTACCGACCTCGACGGATACGGCGTCCGAGATATCCCCCTCCACGTAGCCGTCCACGCGCAGCGACCCCTTGGCCGAGAGCACGCCGTGGAAGGTGGCCTCCTCGCCTATCAAGGTGATTCCCTCGCGGCCGTCGGATTTTTCAGCCTTTTTATCAAAGAATGGCATGGTCATGGACCTTCCCTCACCTTGAGATAGAGCATGGGATTGACGGGCTTGCCCTGGCGCCAGACCTCATAGTGCAGATGCGCGCCGGTGGAGCGGCCCGTCATGCCCATGTAGGCGATCACCTGGCCCCTCGAAATTCTTTGGCCCATCTTAACGAGAGACTTGGAGGTGTGCCCGTACAAAGTGGAGAGGCCGTAGCCGTGGTCGAGAACGATCATCTGGCCGTAGCCGTGCGACCAGCCGGAAAAGCGCACGGTGCCATCGGCCGTGGCATAAATCAAGGTGTCGGAACTATTGGCGATGTCTATGCCTTGGTGGTACTCCCCGCTTTCCCCATCGCCGTAGCTTTTCATGGGATCGAAGCGGTACCCGAATAGGGAGGTGACATGACCCTCGGTCGGCCACAAGCTGGGGGTGGCCTGGAACAAGCTCCTTTGGTTGCTGATGTACCAGGATATCTCTTGGAAGCTGGCCAGGCGCTTGTAGGACTCCTCGCGCAAAACCGCGATCCGGCGGCGCCAGGCCGGCTGGTCGAGGCGAGCCGAGGGACCCTCGAGCATTCGCCGCAGGCCCATCCTGTCGGCCGCGGTCGGGCCGCCCACGGCCTCGGCTTCCGGCTCGACGATGCTGCGCCGGCGCGACAGGCTCAAGAGCATGCGCAGCTGGTCGTCGGTGGTCCTGGCGGCCTCGAGGACCTCGCGCGAGCGCTCCATCTCCTGGGCCAGTTGGGACAGCTTGGTCTTCATCACCAGGTTGTCGGCCTTGGTGATCCAATAGTCCACGTGGCGCCCCGAGACAAAGCCCGCCCAAAGGGTGAAAGCCGACCAGATCGAGGCGAAGAAAAGAAGAAAACCCAAACTCCCCTGCCAACGCAGGGACTTCCATTCGGATTGAGGGACTATCAGGATGGTGACGTTGCGGCTAAAGACTTCGGAGAGCTTTTTGAGGCGATCCATACCGCTTTCGGGCTAGGATATTATAACAGACCCGGCGGTTATGTCAACGGAAAATTGCTCACGAACCCGCGCCCCGCTCAATTTTGGTATAATTTTTTCTTAAATATATGCAAAGCTCCGAGATCCGCAGGGCCTACCTCGATTTTTTCGCGGCGCGACAGCATGCGGTGCGCCCATCGGCCCCCCTGGTGCCCCTGGGCGACCCGACCTTGATGTTCAATTCCGCGGGCATGGTGCCCTTCAAGCCCTATTTCCTCGGGGTCAAAAAGGACCTCTCCCGCGCGGCCAGCTGCCAGAAATGCTTCCGGACCACGGACATAGACAGGGTGGGAACCACTTTGCGCCACCTCACCTTCTTCGAGATGCTCGGCAATTTCTCTTTCGGCGACTATTTCAAGGAAGAGTCCATCGCATGGGCCTGGGAATTCCTCACGGACAAGATGGCCCTCGACCCCAAGCGCCTCCATCCATCGGTTTTCAAGGATGACGAGGAAGCGGTCAAGCTCTGGAAGAAGCTGGGGGTCCCCAACGCCCCGGTCCGGCTCGGGGAGGACAGCAATTTCTGGAACATGGGCCCCACCGGCCCCTGCGGCCCCTGCTCGGAGATATATTTCGACCGCGGCCCGCAGTACTCCTGCGGCAAAACCTCCTGCGCTGCGGGCTGCGACTGCGACCGCTATCTCGAGATATGGAACCTGGTGTTCACGCAGTTCGACCGCCAGGAAGACGGCGCGCTCAAGGCCCTGCCCCGCAGGAACATAGACACCGGGATGGGCCTGGAGCGCCTGGCCTTCGTGGCGCAGGGCCGGCCGTCCCCTTTCGACACCGACCTTTTCGCCCCCATCGTGCAGGTGGCCGGCCGCATCCTCGGAGCCGAGCGCCACAAGTCCCCCGAGAACGAGCTCGCCTACCGGGTGATCGCCGACCACTCCCGCGCCGCCATAATGCTCCTTGCCGAGGGCGTGATCCCCTCCAACGTGGAGCGCGGCTACGTGCTCCGGCGCCTCATCCGCCGGGCGCTGCGCTACGGCCAGCTCCTGGGCCACGGCCAGGCCTTCCTCCACCGCCTGGTTCCCGCGGCCCTCGAGATATTCGAGGGCGTGTATTCCGAGCTGCCGGCCGCGGCTGCCCAGGTGGAGGAGACGCTCAAGAGCGAGGAGGAGAAATTCCTCGAGACCTTGAGGAGCGGCGAGGAGGAGCTTGAGGGCCTGCTTGAAAGGGCCGGAAAGCTCCTGTCCGGCGAGGAGGCCTTCAAGCTCTACGACACTTTCGGCTTCCCCCTGGAGCTCACCCGGGAGATCTCCTCCAAACGCGGCATCTCGGTAGATGAGGACGGCTTCAAGCGCGCCCAAGAAAAAGCCGTCGCGGTGGCGCGAGCCTCCTGGAAGGGCTCTGGAGAAGTTGGCGTTGTCTTTGAAAATTTTATTGTTGAGAACTTATTCTCCGCCCCTCTTCAAACTGAATTCACGGGCTACGAGTCCTTGCAGGAAATCGCCCAAGTCGTCGGCTGCGCCCCCTGCCAACCCTCGGGCTGCCATGTCCTGGTCTTGGACAAGACTCCCTTCTACCCGGAGGGCGGCGGACAGGTCGGCGACGAGGGGGGCATTTTCAGCCCTGATGGGGGCCAACTCCTGGCCGAGGTCCTGGATACGAAAAAGCAGGGCTCGGGCATCCTTCACATCATTCGCCCGGCCGGCGCCAAGCCTCCCGCGGCCGGAGAGAAGGTCCTGGCCACAGTGGACGCCGCGAGGCGTTCGCGGGTCCGGCCCCACCACACGGCCACGCATCTCTTGAACGAGGCCCTGCGCCGCGTCCTGGGCTCCCACGTGAGGCAGGCCGGCTCCTACGTAGGCCCCGACAAGCTCCGATTCGATTTCACTTTCCCCAAGGCCCTGGACCCCGAGACCCTGCAACGCCTCGAGTCCATGGTCGTAGAGGAGATCCGCAAGGGCGAGATCGTCGCGACCAAGATGGAGTCCGTGGACAAGGTCCATGAGTACGGGGCGGTGACCCTCCTTGGAGAAGATTACGGTGAGCGACCGCGCTTTGTCCTCATCGGGTCCAAGGGCTGGGAAACCCCCAAGGAACGCTTCAGCCTCGAGCTTTGCGGCGGCACCCATGTTGGCAACACCGCGGAGATCGGGGCCTTCAAGATCGTGCGCGAGTCCTCGGCCGCGGCGGGCGTGCGGCGCATCGAGGCCCTGGCCGGGATAGCCGTGGAAGATTATGAGCGAGCCAAGGCCCGCGAGGAAGAAGAGAGCGTGTCCCAACTTCTCAAGCGCGAGCGCGAGCTTTTGGAGGAGATATCGGCGCTCGGCGGCAAGGCCGACGAACTTGCCCCCGACGAGCGCGCGGAACCCGCCCTGCGCAGCCGCGAGAAAGAGCTCAAGGAGCTCGTCGCGCGGCTCAAGGCCAAGAAGCTCTCGGCCGCGGCCCTTTCCGGGCATCAAATCACGCAAGTCAAGGACACGAGGCTTCTCTCCCAGCGCTTCGACGGGGCGGACCCCAAGTCTTTGCGCTCGCTTTCCGACAAACTCAAGGGAGAGATCGGCTCTGGACTCGTGTTCATCGCAGCGCCCGGCAACGGCAAGCTCTCCTTCGTTCTCGCCGCCACCGCGGATCTCCCCCCCAAGGGCTACGATGCCGCGAAAATCGCCAAGGCCTTCGCCGCCGCGCGCGGGGGCTCGGCCGGAGGCCGGGCGGACTTTGCCCAGGGCGGCATGGCCGACCTCGATTGGGAGAAAACGGTCTCGGCTCTCGCCGCACTCATCCTGGAGAGCCTTCGCAGCCGCTAGCCCGTCGAACTTATCCACAAAACTTCTCTGGAAGTTTTTGTGGATAACCGTTTGCATCGCCGCGGTTAGGCCTTTTCTCCCGATTTAAACTAGGCCCTTTGCCGTAGCGCCTCTTCCCCAAAAGGCCCCTGACGTCCGCCCCCTTCCGGCTTAACCTGAAGTGAAGTCGATCTTTTATTGGGAGGATTGCGCGATGATGACATGGATCTTGCCCGTATTGCTCGCGGCCCAAGCCCGGGCCGTTGACTACGAGCGCCCTGGAATTTGGACTTTGGGGGAGGCCAAGCGCCGCTTCGAAGCGCCCTCGCCTATCGTCCCAACGGCGGAGAACCTCAAGGGGCCGTGGGTACTGGTCGCGGAAGTCGCCTCAGGCAGGATGATTGAAGATAGTTACTCTTACCTAGATCCTAACGGACAATGGACGAAATACCAGGCTGGAAAGTCCGAGCCGGACAAAATCCATGGCCAGTTCGAACCGCAAGGCCTCACGCGCCGCTCGAGAGCAACCTTTCCCTCCCAGAAAGCCTTCCTTGATTTTACCGGAGTGAGATCCAATCTCCTGGCCCGAGGGTTGAATCTGTGGTCCAATACGCCAAAGAGCATAGATTTAACGGTCAAATTTAACGCCAGCTCTGCGATCGTTCACGAGGGCGAGTCGAGTGGATACCCCAGCGGCTTCTACAAGGGAGATTACTCCTGCCGCTTGGACGGGCCGGACTCGTTGATCTGCCTCCAGCATCTCTATTACAAATACAAGTGCGATGACTATAAAGAAGAATGGCACGAGCTCACCTATCATGGATTCTCGCGCAGCAGCGCGGCAGAGCTCGCGAAGCTCACCGGATCCCGGGACTTCCGCAGAAAATACCGCGAGGGAATCCATTGGGGAAAGACGAATCATTTCCCCATGACCACCGGAGCCGAGACTTTCAACTACAAGGCCGGCAAGACCGTGCGCCCGACGAACTTGAAGCTGGTCGGAAGCTGGAGGATGGTCTCCGAGACGAGCGTGAAAAATCCCGACGGGAGAGACCGGTTCGAGGGGCTTCAAGACGACCTCGGCGACGTCATTCACCTTGTTTTCACCGAGGAGCCGACCTCAGTCGGCGTACCGACTCTCCTGGCAAGCCTGCCCAATCTGGATGGCTATAACAAGGACCTGGTTTGCTCCGTGGATCCCAAGCTGGTCCGTTTTTCCCGAGAAGGGATCAACTCCGCCTGCGGCCTGGTCCAATCCGACACCCTCGCCTGTGAAACAAGCGCAATGGTCAATCGCAAGGAATACGACAGAGACCCCGATAAATGGGAAAAACAAATTCTGGGCTACACCATCTACATCAAGGAGCCGGCCCAATGAAGCTCTGGCTTATCGCAGCGCTCTTGGCAGGGCAGGTCCGCGCCCAGGTGCGCGGGCGCGCGGTGTACACCTACCCGCAAATCGCCGGCATATTCATGGCCCAGACCTTCGAGCCCCGCCGGGACGATCTGGCGGGCATATACGAGCTTGTTCTTTGGATCGAGCATCCCAGCGCGCCCGGAGAAGCGAATCCGGGCAGCCTTTACAGGCGGGAAGGCCTTCCCTGGCCCGACGGCGCAAGGCGCTACCTGCACATTCGGACCAACCCAAGCCTTCCCCTGGAGCAGAGGGATTACCAGGCTGCCGGAAACTTCCTGGTCCGCTACGGCATGCCCTTGCTGCCCATCACCTTCAGCGACAAGGGCGCCGTGTTCGGCCCGGAGCCCTTCGATCCGTCCTTTCACAGGAAGCCCGATGATTTCTTCGGCCGCGTCGCGCAATGCCGCGAGGCCAAGGACCTCGAGGGCGATTCCTCGAACAAGCAGACTCTTCTCTGCCTTCTAGCGCAGCGCGACAAGGAGGGGCATAAAATCGCGGATTACGCGGCCTTCGTCAAGCGCATAGACTTTTCCTTAGGGCCGAAGAAGAAGTTCTCGGACAAAGGCGGCGTGCAGGGCAAGGTCGAGCGGTCCGAGCGCAGACCCTGATGCTGGCCTTGGCGCTAAGCATGTCCTTGGCGGCTGCCCGCGAGGTCGAAGTCGAGCCAGCGAAAAGGCTCGCGCATATCCAAGGCCTGGTGCGAACGATGCCGGGCGAGACCCCGATGACCAAGGCTCTGCCTCTCTATTTCTTCCTGCATATGGATTCGGCAATACCGCTGCACGAAGCGGCGCTCAAGGCCATCGAGCTGCCGCCCGACTTTGACTCGAGCGCAGCGATGGCCCTGCGCTCCGGCAATCCCATCCAAAGAGCCTCCCTGCTAAATGCGCTGTTCGCGGCTCAAGAAAAGTCCTCGGCCCTGGTGCGCGCCATAGCCCGGGTGCGGCTCCATGAGCTGGCCCGGTCGGCGGATGACGCCTCCAAAGAGCTCTGGCCTTTCAATGTCTTCTACGACCTCTCCGAGCGCCCGAAGCCGGAGGGCGTTTGGGTGGATTCCGCGGAAAAGCTTAGTGACGAGGACCGCAAAGCCACTCTCAAGGCCGTGCTCCAGTTGGGAGCGAAAATGTCCCCTAAAAATCTGATGGAATTGATCCGTGAATTGATGCGGCGCGCCTCGGACTCCCCGGGAAGCCCTCGGGCGACGCTGTGCCTGGACGCGCTCCAACGCCTGGCCTTCGGCTCGCGCTCGCCGGAAGTGAAAGCCTTCGCCAAGACTATGCTGCTGGCCGAGATCACCAGACAGAGCGGCAGAGCGGATTACGCCAACTTAATCACCGCTAAAATGCGCGCCATACGATAGCCATAAGGAGCCATTATGAAAGACCTGACTCTGACTTTCGCCGCGATCATGCTCCTCGGAGCCGGGCCCGCCTTCGCCGATTTAGGCCCGATACATTTCCTCTTCGGAGAGTGGGCCGGCGAGCCCGTCTGCCAGCGGGTGGACCCCAAGGGGGCCGACGTCAAATACCAGGCCAAGGCGATACTGGGCCCGGGAACCACGGTCGGAGAGCGGGAATGGGCGGTGGGATTTATCTCCGGAAAGCCCGTGAAGGGAGAGGGCATCACCGTGGAGGATAAGAAGGCCATTTTCAAGCCCACCGACGACAAGACCCGTTTCCAGATAGTGATTCCAACAACCTATATCGGAGAGGTGCGGGGCACGCTCACGGTCACGGGGCAGAACTCCGTCCGGTTCCAGGCCGACAAGATCTCGCTTTTCGGCGGCACGGAAATGGACTCGCCGATCGCCGTGGACGGGACCCTCGCCATCGTGGAGGGTTTGATGGACGTGCGGATCAACATCAACAACATAGCCAATCGCCGCAAGCTCTCCTGCTCGGCCAAGCTCAAGCTGCCAAAGTAGTGGTCAGGCGCGCAAACGCACCTATCGAGAAGTAGTTCTGGAGTAGGAGTAGAAGTACGGAAAGCTGTTGAAGTTCAAATTGTTGACGTTGTCCTTGCCGTCGCAGCCCGCCACGTCCTCGCGGCAGACCCTGAAAAGAGGCGGCGAGAACGTGTAGATTTGAGCGGCACTTTCCGCCGCCAGCTCGGAGAGCTTGCGGTAAATCGCCATCCTTCCGATCGGATCGGAAAGGCGGCTGGCCTTCTCCACCAAGGCGTCCGCCTCCGCACTCGCCCAACCTTGGTACTTCGGGAAATAGCCACGGCTGTGCAGGAGGCCGAAGGCCAAAGATTGGGGATCGGGATAGTCGGGATAGAAGCTTGCGATGTAGAGGGGCAGCTTGCGATTCTCCACTCCCTGGTAGAACTCCTTGTTGCGCATGGGATGGAGATGCACCTTGAACTTGGGATTGAGCTTCTCGAGGCCCGCCTTCAAGGCCTCCGCCGCGGCTTGGCGCGGCGCGTTGTCGGCGGAGTAGCCCACGGGAAGCACGAAGCCGTTCCTCCACACCTCTCCGCCGCAGGCTTTTTCCAGCAAGGCCTTGGCCTTCTCGGGATCGTAACGGTACGAGGACTCGGGTACTCCTGCGAGCATGTCGGGCGGGAAGGGCCCGGCCATGCGCCGCCCCTGCAGGCCGAGACCGTATTTCAGGTACTTCTCGTAGTCGAAGGCGTAGGCCAGTCCCTGACGAACCTCGCGGCTGCCGAAGAAATCGGGAGGAAGGCCCTTGCCGTCCAAGGCGCCGCTTCCCAGAAACTCGTTGTCCTTGGGCTCGGCCTTGAAATTGAAGAAGAAGATGTCGCCCGTGTGGTAGTACGGCCAGGTCTCGTAGAGCTTGAGTCCCTTGATGGACTTGGCGTAGCCGCGGTAGGTATTCTCGAGGTAGCCGCCGTCGGCGTCGCCGCTCTCCAACATGAAGAGGCGAAGTCCTCCATTAGGGACGACCTTGAAGATCACGGTCTTCAAGGCCGCCGGGGCCCGCCAATAGCCGTCGTGCCGGGCCAGGACCAAGGCGTGGATGTCGCGCTCGAATTTGTCCACCTTGAAGGGACCGGTGCCGTTGGCGTTTTCCTCAAGGAAGGACTTCCGGCCTGCCGGCCAATTTTTCAAACCCTCGACGGTCCCGTCCCAGTCCCCGCGCTCCACGGCCCATTTCTTGGAGACGACCAAGGGCATCGACGCCAGGACCTTGAGGAAGGTGCTGTCGGGCTCGTTTAAATGGATCACAACACGGCCTTCTTGGATTTCCACGGCTTGAAACGCGCGACGCGCAAGCTCCGGCGGGACCAGACCCTTGGCGTCGCGAACGCCGTAGAGGCCCAGCATGGGCCGCAATAGAAGAGCCGCGGCTCCCCCCTCCATATCCATGAGCATGAAGCGGAGGAGGGAGTAGCGCACGTCCTCCGGAGACATGGCCGAGCCGTCGTGGAAGCGCACGCCCTCACGGATAGGAAAGGAGTAGGTTTTGAGATCCTCGGAAAGAAGGCCGTTCTCGCGGCTCGGCACCACCGAGGCCAGGAATGGGGCGAAGGAGTCGAGTTCGCCCAGGCTCTTGAAGGTCACCAGGGGCTCGTAGATGTTGCCCGTGAGGATGAAGCTCACCCCGTCATAGGCGTTGGCCGGGTCCAGGCTATGCCAGTAGCGCGAGGTCAGGTGCACGAAGGCGTCGGCACGGGCGGGCCCGGCCTCCTGCGCCGTCAGGGGAGCCCCGATAGACAGGACCAGGCTCAAGAGAATCGTTCTCATATCAATAAATCGCGAGCCTCCAGCCGTTGCGATCGTAAACCACGGTGCGCACCTTGCCGCGGTACGAGCCGGCGAGGACCTCCAAGGTCACGGCCAGGCGGTCACCGAAATCCAAATTGACGCCGCGAACGTAATTTCGGCCGCCCTCGTCGAAATTCTGCGACCAAAGCTGGGCTCCCCAGGTATTATAGCGCAGTATCCGCGCCGGGAAGCTGCGTCCGCTGGAACAGGAGCCGGCAACCCAGACATCGCCTGAATCGTTTGGAAAAATCCCCAGGCCAGAGCAGTCATATTCGACATCGGCCTTTTCCCAGAGAAGGTTCCCGGTGGAGGCGAGCTTCATGAGCCAGAGGTACTTGTGCCCCTGGTAGATCCTGGTCCCGACGACGTAAACTTGGCCGCCCCCGTCAAGCATCATGGCGTTGGCGCGCTCCTGGTAGCCGTCGTTGTGGTAGCGGTCCCAAATCACGCCGCGATTGGGAGAGATATAGCTGATCTGGATGTAGTAATTGGTCCCGTCGAATCGGTTGGAGACCGAGACCACGTTGCCCAGGCGGTCGGGCATGGTCAAAGCGTTGCTAGACTCGGCATCGAAGTCTCCGGACCAGGCCGCGGCCACGACCGTGGTCAATATCCAAGCCAAGGCGATGAGCCGCCGCCAGGACATTCGCATGACAAACAGTATACCACCGCCACCCGCTCACTATCTGGGCCGAAAGGCCTACTTTAATAGGTCCCTGAAGACCCTCGCCCGGGGAGCGCAGTCCCTGTATCCTTGCATCATGAGCGGTGAGCGGCGATTATCGCTTGCGGCGTTCTGCTGTCTTGTTCCGGCCTTGGCCGGGGCCAACAACAAGATGACGCCGGTTGAAGGCCGCGTCCCGACCTTGGCACCCGCACTGTCGAGACCTTCCTTCACGGGGGAACCCGTCTTGGGTTCCCCCGTGAAGGCTCCCCCGGCGCCGCGCGGCCTGGAAATCGCGGCCGCATCCATGGCCGAGGCGCATCCCCGAGGTCTGGACATCCTCAAAAGAACCCTGAGCCGGGAGGGCCTGCGGTTGACTCCCAACGAAGAGCGCGCGCTGGCCTCCTTCGAGCTCAGGGCCCGGGCTTTGGGCGCTTCCAGCCCCGAGGCGGAGGCCTCCCTAGAGCTCGCCCTCAAAACCCTGCGGCTGGAAAGATTCATGCCAGGGGGCTCGCAAGCCGACCCGGTTTCCGCCAAGCGCCTCATCATCGCGTTCTACAAAGCCGGGCTCGCCCGCCATGCCGGTGGAACCATCCTCCATGAGGCGCGCAAGGCCGACGGAAACCTCAAATACATCCGTCAAAATGACCCCGATTCCGCGAACGGGGAAGTTGACCCCGAGCTTCTCGGAGAGCCCGCCGCCATCCTAAGCGAGAAGCCGAACAGCCGCATCCTCTTGTTTCCTGCCCCGCCGGGAAGCCGGCCATTTCTGGGAAGCGTCCTCCAGGCCATAGACAAGTTCCTGCCGGAGGCTCAGGACCCTCTGGTCAAATACCTGCTCCTGCGCACGGCGAGTTCTCCCGAGGAAAAGGCCCTCAGGGATCATTATTTCCCCCAGTTGAAAAAGGAAATCGCGTATTCGGTGAGCCCCTACGAATTGAGCCTGCAGCGCCGGCTCGACATGGAACAGGTAGACCATGCGGGAGATCATCTATTCGCCGCGGAACTCTTCAGCCTGAAGCCAGGCCCCAGCGCCGCCCAGGTCCGTGACCCTCGGATCAGCAATTTTTACAGAGGCCTGCCCAGGAGCGACAAGAAGGAGATCATCCGGGGCATGGTCCACGCCCAAGTCATCCCGTCGGAGAAGAATCTCCGGAAAGACCCCGGAATCAGGCGCGCCGTGCGGCAGGCCTGGAACTGGACCGAACTGCCGCTGCACGAGGTCCACGCCAAAATCGCAGCGCTCAAGTCGAACGGGCAGGGCCCCGAATCGACCCCGCGCGTCGAGACATCGCGCCGGGGGAGGCCCAAGAGCCATCTCGTCATTGCTTCAATGCCGACTCAACGCGCGCTCAACCGGCGCATTGTATCTCTCAGCGCGGCCGCATCATCTAAAAACCATCCCCTTTTGCTCGCGGCAAGCCGCGAAGGAGAGCCGGAAGCCTTCCGCCGCCTGTTCATTACCGCGGCGGACGTTGAGAACGTCTCCCGACTGCTCGATCCGGAGCTTCGGGCCAGGCGCCGCCCTGAAATCGCATTCCGGTATTACCTGGAGGCTCGCCTGCGCCGCCATTCCTGGCTATTCAGGAAAATGGCGAGACGATTTATCGAAAGCAGGCTGGAATGGCTTGACCCGGAAATGATATTAACGGCAGAGACGACGTTCCTTAAGAAATCCGGCCTGAAAAAGCTCTTCGCCTGGGCCCTTCGATTTTTATTTCCCCGAGAAATTCTTGGGATATGGGTTCACCCAGAAGGGAAAGGCGGCGTCATGTATTACGCCGCACTAGCCCATGAATTGGAGCATTTCATCCAGCTCAACGACCGGTCCTACCGCTGGAGAAATGGGGTAGACATTGATCGCCACAGATACCACATGGAGTTCGGGGCGACCACGGCGGAGCATGAGTTTTTTAAGCTCGTGCCCGAGGCCCTGCTCAGATGGGAGGAAGACTTATGGTCGGGCCTTCCGAACCTGCCAGGAAGGGATTCGATCTTGAAGAGGATTCGGGCCGCCAAGAAGGGCTTAGAGGATTTTCGCAGCACCCCACCCGTCATGCCTCGTTTGAAGAAACCAAAAAGATCTACCTGAGGCTGGAAGCCGCCCAACAATAATCTATAATAAACACTCCACGTCTCGACGCGCCCGTAGTGAAACGGATATCACGACAGCCTCCGAAGCTGTAAGTAGAGGTTCAATTCCTCTCGGGCGCACCAGCTCAGGTGCCCGATATCTCCGAGTAGTGGGAGGCGAAAGCTTCAAGAGGATGTGCCAGTCAATCGGCACGAAAGCGGCAAGGTTTTCGGGCCGCCCTTCTTGCGGGGGACGGCCTTTTTGCAAGGAGAAATACATGCTGGCAGATAAAGTTAAACTTTTCCGAGAAGCTGCAATGTCGAGCGATGCGCCGGAAGCCCGCACGGTTTTGATTTTCTTGAATGCGCGGATTGTTGATGACAATTCACAAGGATTATCTGAAGAGCAAATTGTGGAGAACGCAGCCGCTTCTATGCTTCAGATGGCTACTTGGGCTATTAAAGCTGCAGAGATAATCCGCCCAGGTTTTACTGAGGCCTTGAGAAAATGAAGGATTTGAGCCTATCCGCAAGGTCGAGCGCAATTCAGGGCCAATGTATATCTGAGCTCGGGTTCCCCGTTTATATTGGAGATGGCTTCCGCTGGATTAAAGAAGCCGTGGAGTTTATGCATGAAACCCATAAACACCCGCTGCCACTGGCCGCTTTGATTTTCATGTACATTGAAACACTTGGGAAGCCTTTGGTATTTGAGATGAGGAAATCTCCTACCACAAAAAATAAAGTAAGTCTATTCATTGAGCAATATATGCCGAAGTTATGGCAAAGCATGGGCTTCTTGGGGAATAATCGCCCTGAAATTCTGTCCAACCAGTACAGGAATGGCTTAGCCCACGAGATTTTCATGAAGGATAATTGCAGTATCCATGAGGGCGATCAAACGTATGTATCCACAATCTTTAAGAACGTCGGCATTCCGATCTCCATCAATATTAATTTTTTCGTGCGAGAATTTCTGGAAGGTCTTGAGCAATATCGCCAGCGTCTTTTATCCGATTCTAAATTCTTGGAATTATTCCAGGACTCTCTTGCTTCTATAAAGCCGTGCCCGCGAAGTCCTTGACATTATGTAGCCTATTGGCTACACTATCCCCAGGTGAACATCAAGGCGACTCCCGAGTTCCGCGAATGGCTGGATAGCCTGTCCGAATATCTACGGGCCTTGGTAAGAGATCGCCTAGACCGCATTCGAGAAAATGAATATTTCGGCACTTCAAAGGGCCTTGGCCAGGGCTTATTTGAGCTCAAGTGGAAAAGCGGCCTGCGGGTTTACTTCGGATATGTGATCGACGCAGATGGACGAGCCGTCTTGATGCTTTTGGGAGGAGATAAAAATGGCCAGAATCGCGACATCCGCAAGGCGCGGGCAATCTTGGCTCGGGAAACCGCGTAGGCTGCGGGCCGGAGCCAGTGCACGGGACTTTAACCCAGCGGAGGAACTCCGCGACCCGCAATTCGTTAAGAA
Source organism: Elusimicrobiota bacterium (assembly GCA_016218575.1). Classification (NCBI taxonomy): domain Bacteria; kingdom Pseudomonadati; phylum Elusimicrobiota; species Elusimicrobiota bacterium. The sequence continues at coordinate 15,155 of JACRDN010000013.1, read as the reverse complement.
GGCGGTGTTGCAGGCTGTCGAGGCTGGGGACGATGAGGCGGTCGTTGAAATCCTTCGGGCTCACCTCAGAGTCGTGAACCGTTCCCAAGCGGCGGCCAGCATGAACGTATCCCGCCAGTTCGTTCACAGGATTATTGCTGGCTCCCGGAAACCTTCGCTTCCGACACTTGGAGCTTTTATGCGCCTGCTCAACATGGAAGAAGCACGAACTGGGTACCGCAGAACAGCAAGAATTCTCCTGTAAAGCCAAGTTATAGCTCGTCGCTTTCCAAGACCTTGTACAACAGCGCCGCGGTCACCCCGAAGGTGGCGTGGGACAGCACCGTGGTCCGGCTCCGGCTTGGACGAGGAAAAAGAAACGTCAGGAGTTGATCTTGCCGAGATGGGAGGAGAGGCCGCGCCCCAGATGGGGTTCGAGCGCCCGGGCCGCGGCCCTCACCTTGCCTAGGTCCGGACCCATGGCGGCCCGGCAGGAGGAGAAGGCGAAAAGCAAGTCCTCGGTGGCGACGTTGCCGCTCGCTCCGGGGGCGTAGGGACAGCCTCCCAGGCCTCCGGCCGAGGAATCAAAACCCGAGATCTTGTACTCCTGCCAGGCGGTCAAGGCGTTTGCCACCGCCATGCCGTAAGTGTCGTGGAAATGGAGGAAAATCCGCTCCGGAGCGATTTTTTTCAGGAGAAGGTTCAGGAGTGCGCGCACCTCGAAGGGCGAGGCCTTGCCGATGGTGTCTCCTATGGAAAGCTCGTCCACGCCCATGGCGAGCAAGGTCTCGGCCACGGGCCAGACTTTCTCGGCCGCGATCGAACCCTCGTAGGGACAGTGGAAGGCGGTCGAAACGTAGGCCCTGACCGCAAGTCCGGATTTTTTGGCGCGCTCCACCACGGGCTTGAATCTTTCCATGGACTCGGCGACGCTCGCATTGATGTTGCGCCGGTTGAAGGCCTCGGAGGCCGCGGTGAATACCGCGATCTTGTCGGCCTTGGCGGCCAAGGCGCGGTCCAAGCCCTCCTCGTTGGGCACCAAAGCCGAGTAAATGACGCCCTTTTTGCGCTTGATGGCCGAAAACACCGCCTCCGAGTCGGCCATCTGGGGCACGGCCTTGGGCGAGACGAAGGCCCCGGCCTCGATTTCCATGAGGCCCGATTCCGAAAGAGCGTCTATGAAGGCGGCCTTGGCGGCCAGGGGAACAGAAGCCTTCTCGTTCTGCAGGCCGTCCCGCGGCCCGACTTCCACCAGGCGGGGAAGGGGCAGGGTTTGGGCGTCGGGCATTTAGGGCAAGGTCCAAGCCGGAGGACGTTTTTCGAGGAAGGCCGAAAGGCCCTCCTGGCCCTCCGGAGAGGAGCGCAGGCGCGTCAAGGTGGAAAGGACAAGAGTTACGCGCTTCTCAAAGGGGAGGGCCGGGAATTTGTGGAGCATGGCTTTCGCCTGTCTCACCGCTTGCGGACCGTTCTTTAAAATCGAGTCGAGCAAGGCCTCGACCCTCTCCTCCAAGGCGAACTCCGGGACGACCTCGTGGACGATGCCAAGCTCTCGGGCTTTTTCCGCGCCGAAGGCCTCGGCCGTGAGGTAATAACGCCGGGCCGCGACCTCGCCGATCTTGGGGATGACAAAGCACGAGATCACGGCCGGGATGATCCCCAACCGGCACTCGGAGAAGCACATCTTAGAGTTGTCTGCCGCCACCACGATGTCGCAGGAGGCGGCCAGGCCCAGCCCCCCCCCGTACACCCCTCCCTGGACCGCGGCGATGACGGGAACGGGGCAGCCTTCCACGGCCAGGCACATGTCCACGAGGAGCCGAGCGTCCTTGCGGCTTTGCGCGGGCTTCAAGGTCCCGGCCCGGCGCATCCAGGCGATGTCGGCTCCGGCGCAAAAGTCGGGCCCCTCGCCGCGCACGACCACGGCGCGCAGGTCCTTGCGCCTCGACAGCTCGCCGAAGGCGCGGGAGAGCTCGCGCAAGGTGTTGTCGTCCATGGCGTTGCGGACTTCCGGGCGCTTGAGGGCGACCACCGAGACGCCGACGCGTCGAGGGTGGCTAGAGACTTCGATATGGCGGTACTCCATCACATGCGGAAAACGGGGTAGCGCGGCGACTCCTCCGGGGCGTAGGACGCGGCCTCCAGGCAAAACGCCAGGATTTGCCGAGTGTGGGCCGGCTCGATGATCCCGTCGTCCCAAAGCCTGGCCGTGCCGTAGTAGGGATGGCCCTCGGACTCGTATTGGGCGCGGATGGGGGCTGCGATTTTCTCCTCGTCCTCGGAGGAAAGCTCCTTGTCCTGACGCTTCAATTGCTCGCGCTTGATGATGGTCATGACCTGGGCCGCCTGGTCGGCACCCATGACCGAGACCCGGGAGTTAGGCCATGTGAAGAGAAAACGGCCGTTGTAGGCCCGGCCGCACATGGCGTAATTGCCAGCGCCGTTGGAGGAGCCGGTCACCACCGTGACCTTGGGAACCGCCGCGGTGGAGACGGCCTGGACGAGCTTGGCCCCGTGCTTGATGATCCCCCCCTGCTCGTAGTCCTTGCCCACCATGAAGCCCGTGATGTTCTGCAGGAATACGATGGGGATCTTGCGCTGGGAGCAGAGCTCGATAAAGTGCGCGCCCTTCAAGGCCGCCTCGGAGAAAAGCACCCCGCGGTTGCCCAATATCCCCACCGGCCGGCCCATGATCCTGCCGAAGCCGCAGGTCATGGTCTGGCCGTACAGGGACTTGAAGAAGTGGAAGCGGCTGCCGTCGACCAGGCGCGCCACGATTTCCGCTACGTCGCAGGGGCGGCGCAAATCCCGATGCACCAGGCCGTAGAGGTCCGAGGCAGGGTAAAGGGGCTCCTCGCCCTCTCCACGGTTGAAGGGGCGGGCGTTGAGGTTGGCCACGATCGAGCGGCAGAGGCGCAGGGCCTCCTCGTCGTTGTCGGCCAGATGGTCGGTGACTCCCGACACGCGGGAGTGCATCTCCCCCCCGCCCAACTCCTCGGGGGTGGACTCCTCGCCAGTGGCCGCCTTGACCAGAGGCGGGCCGCCCAAGTAGATGGTCCCGTTGCCGCGCACGATCACGCACTCGTCCGACATGGCGGGAACGTAGGCCCCGCCCGCCGTGCACATTCCCATGACCACCGAGATCTGCGGTATCCCCAAAGAGGACATGAGGGCCTGGTTGTAGAAGATGCGCCCGAAATGCTCCTTGTCCGGGAAAACGTCGGCCTGTTTGGGCAGGAAGACCCCGCCCGAGTCCACGAGGTAGAGACAGGGAAGGCGGTTCTGCAGGGCGATCTCCTGGGCGCGCAGGTGCTTCTTGATGGTCTCTGGGTAATAGGTGCCGCCCTTGACCGTGGCGTCGTTGGCCGCGATCACGCATAGTCTGCCCGAGACCACCCCCAAGGCCGTGATGATGCCTGCCCCCGGCACCTCATTATTATGCATGCCGAAAGCGGCCATGGGGGAAAGCTCAAGAAGGAACGAGCCCGGGTCCACCAGGCGCTCCACGCGCTCCCGGGCCGTAAGCTTGCCGCGCCCCCGGTGCAGGGCCACGGCGCCATCGGGGCCTCCCCGACCAGCCTCGGCCAGCCGCGCCTTCAAGTCCTCGAGCAGGGTCTCGTGGTAGCGGAGGTTTTCCGCGAAGTCGGAACTGTCTCGGTTTACGCGGGTTGCTATGGCGGGAGTGTCGACGGCCCCTTCCCTGGACATGTCTTGATATTATCAAATTCCGGGGCTATACTAGGCCGAAGGCCGCGTCCATGCTATCGCACGAGGAAATCCATCAACTGCTCCGCTTGAAGGCCGATTTTCCCGCGGTGGCGAGCCTCTACCTCCGTCTCAACGAGGAGAAGTCTCTTTTTCGCCAATGCCAGGACCTCGCTCATCAGGCCGTGGCCCGAAACCCCCTTCTCAACGAATTCCGGCGGGACTTCGAACGCTTCGAGGATTTCGTCTCGGGCTTTAAGCCAGAGCACCACCGGGGCCTGGCCCTGTTCAGCTCCCAGCGCTCCAACTACTGGCAGGCGGTTCCCCTGCCCCTTCCGGTCAAGAATGATCTTAGGATCGGAACCTCTCCATGCCTGGCACCATTCACGAACATCGTGGAGCAGTACCGCCGCTACGGCATCGCCCTATTGGGGCCGGACAAAAACCGATTCTGCGAGGCCTACCTCGGCCAAATCCAAGAGTGCCCGGAACCATCGCCGCAAACACCGAGCGGCCCCCCCGCCGGCCTGCGAGACTCCTTCCAGTTCCGTTTGAAAATACTGGCCGACCAGCTCATGGCCCTATCGAGGCTGCGCGGCTGGGACCAGCTCATCGTGGCGGCTCCGCCGGACTGGGAAGGCCCCCTGGCCGGGCACCTGAACTCTCAGCTCCAGGAGAAGCTGATCCAGGAGCCGCGAATGCATCCTGGAATGTCTTCCCAGGAAATTCTTAAAGTCCTGATCAAACGAGAGGCGGAGTCGCGGGAAGTCCGCGAAAGCGTAATGGTCCACCGCCTTTTCGACGTGGTGAAAGCCGCCGGGATGGGGGTGGCGGGCCTTGAGCCCACGCTCAAGGCCCTCATGCACGGCCAGGTGCGCCTTCTCATCGTGCGCGAGGGTCTGGCCAAGATCGGGCGCAAGTGCCGACGCTGCAGGGCCCTCGTCCTGAGCGGCCGCAAATGCCCTTACTGCTGGTCCGACACCGAGCCATTGTTCAACATGGTGGCGGAGATGGTGGAGCTCGCCCTGGAGCGCAATTGCGAGGTCTTCCAGGTCCTGAACAAGACCATGCTCGACGCTTTCGGCGGGATCGGGGCGGAGCTGAGGTTCAAGGACGACTCGAGGGCCGCCTCGGAGCCGGGGCGGCCTCAAGTGGGGATTCCTTCCAGCAATCCTTAAGGCGCATCCGCGCCAACGCTATCCCTCAACGGACTGGACCGATTCGATGCCGCGGCGGACCATCTCCTGCTCCTCGGTGGACATCAGTCCGGAGGATAAGAACTCCTCGGCGACCCTCAGGATTTTCTTGAGAACCGGCCGGCCCTCGTAACCCGCGGCGACGGATTCGATCAAATTGATCAAGTTCGAAGCCAACGACGAATGGTCGTACTCCAGTCCACTGACCGCGTCCAGCAACTTCTTGGAGGGAGCATTTTGGGGGACCAAGGAATGCTCCAGGGCGATTCGCGCGATTCCAGCAACATACTCCGCAAGCTCAGCGTCGCTTTCGACCAAGGGATCCTTCGACAGGTCCACCAAGGAAGCCCCTAACGGCGTCAGGGCATGCGCGCCGGATTGGGCATCGTCCAAGGATGCGAGGTACTCTCGAACTCCTTGCGGTACGCCGTAATAGCGCCGCGAATGCTCCAGGGAAGTAATGTCCAACCTGAAGACTATTCCCAATCTTTCAGCCTCATTGAGCCAATCATCATAAAAAACAGCGGGGATTCCATGTCCCTCCAATAGCCCGGTCAGAACATCGCGTCCGACCCCGTAGGAGTTCTTGACATCGGAGGCGGAAGCCTTCTCGCCCTTCTCGACGACTAAAGCGTCGGAAGTCCACACCAGGTTGAGCAAGGCCCGACCGGACCATTCAATGTCGTTAAAGCGCTGCTTTCTCTCCAAGAATCCCTTGGCCTGCTTGGCCCGCAATTCATGATGCGAGAACTCCTCTTGGACTAGATCGAACGCGTCATAAACCGCCTGGGGGATGCCGTAAAAGACCTCCGAACGATTCATGTCCGTATGTCTATAGATGATGCCAAGGGACTCGGTTTTATCGAGCCACTTATCGTAAAAATAGGTCGGAATAGCGTTTTCTTCCAGAACCTTGGAAAGCGCGGAGCGCTCGATGCCGTAGCGCATCTTGAGCTCGCGGGAAGAAATCGTCCTATCCAAGGGATGGGCCTCGGGAGTCCACAGCAAGCCCAGCAGGTCCCAGCCGGACCAGTAGACATCGCCAAACAGGAACTCACTGTCCAGGAATTCTTCGGCCGGCTCCCGCAGCAAGCTGCGGAAGGTCAAGTTCTCTGCGACCGCCTTCCTTTGCTGCGCATCATGCTGAGGCGCCGCAAGCCTGGCGTAGGCGTGGCGGTCGCCCCTGTCCGCCTCTTCCCACGCTTTCGGAGCCTCCACGGGGGGCGCGGGTCTGGGGTGAAGCCGGAGCTTGTCCACATCTTCTTGAGGGATATCGCTCAAATTGTCGAACACCAGAGTTCCGCCAACGGCGGACGATTCCTCCGAGGGATCGCGCGAAATGGAAAGCTGGACGGAAAATTGGCTCATCCCGTTCAGGCGCCTCAAAACCGGCCTCCCAGGAATCAGCGGCCGCGGATTCGTGAGGCTGACGGCGCCGATTGCGGAGATCGGCTGGGCCAGCCGCAGAGCCAAGACCTCCGCCGGCACGGCGGGCATCGCCTTTCTCACCGCCCCGGCGGGACCGGCGAAAAACGCCGCGAAGGTCACGGCCGCGAGCGACTTGCGCGTGTTGACCATGCTTGCCGCATAGTGTATATCCGCCGCGGGGCGCGGGGAGGAGACTTAGGGCCCAAAAAGGGGCAGGCATTGGGCCCAGGCGTTATCGGGACTTAATACCTAGAGCCGACGCCGCAAGCGGGTGGAGCTGCCATCGCCAGTTATCCACAAAACTTTCCAGGAAAGTTTTGTGGATAACTGGCTTAGAAATCTATGTACAAAGACTTCCAGAGGCGGAAGTACTCGCGCAGGTACTCGCTAAAGAGGCCGCGGGCGGCGATGTGCTTGAAGTCGAGGATGGTGAAGGTCTTGCTGAAGACGATGTAGTCGCGGCCCTTGCCGTGCTTCCAGCGCATGGCCGGGTAATAGGCGCTGGGCAGAAACCGCGCCTCCATGACCTTCTGGATGATCCCGGGATGGTAGGCATCGGCCAGGAGCTCCAAGTAGCGCACCCCGTGCTCCTCGAGGAAGAGGCCGACGGCGTTGAGAAGGCGGGCAAGATCCGGCACGCTCTCGTGCCCGCCGATGATGACGGCGTGGTGGTCGGGCTTGGAGTAATGGATGTATATCTCCGCGGCTTGGTCCTCGGTGACGAGCATGAGGTTGGGCTCATGGAAAGGGAAGAACTGCATGCGAAGCTTGTCCTCGGCCTTGAGCTTGTTCCAGCGGGAGAGAATGAAGTTCTTGGCCTCGATGAGCTCGAAGCCCAGCTCGGCCTCCCCCCACGGCGACGGCGGAGAAATGCGGATATCGCGCCATTGCGCGTCCTCGATCCCGGTCGAGCGCCTCACGATGTCGTAGAAGGGCTTTAGAAGAAGCGGCAGGCGGGGCCGGGCGATGCGCCGGCCCAAGGCCCCCTCCTTGAAATAGGCGGTCAGGCAATGGGTCTCGTAGTTGTCTATCTTGCGCACGTTGGGGAAAATGCCGAGCTCCCTGAAGCCGAGCTTGCGCAGAAGCTTCTGCGGAGCGGGAGACACCGTGCGCGCGGTGGCATAGACGCTCTGGGCGCACTGGGTTTCTTCCACCAGGTGCCTGAGGCCCAGGGACATGGCCTTCTCGGTGAGGCCAAAGCCTCGGAATTCGGGGCGCACCACCCCGCCGAAGACCTTCGCCAACTGTATCTCAGGATCGAGGCAGAAAATCACCGAGCCCACGATCTGCCGGTTGACCTCGCTCACGAACCAGAAGTAGTTATCCTTGTGGAGGGACTCGACCGTCTCGTGAAGATCGTAAATGATGCTGAGAGGATAGCGGCCGTGGTATATCTCGCGGTACAAGCCGCGTATGCGCGAGGCGTCCGCCGGTGTGGCCAGGCGAATCAGGGCCCTTCTGCCTCGGCTCACGGACTGCCAGCACTGCAGCTCGGGCCGGGGCGGAGCCGCAGTGCTCATAATCCCGCCTCGGCGGGGCTCGCCTGGGCCCGGCGGAATTCCGCCAGGAGGCGGGCGTAGGGCTCGCTGAGACAAGCCTCGTCGCAGGAAAAAGGCTCAAAGGTCCGGGCGAACACCACGTAGTCCCGGCGCAGGTCCACGTGCTTCTTGAGCGCCGGGAAGTAGCCGCACGGGACGAACCCCGCCTGGAGAATGCATTCGATGCCGGCCGCGTCGGCCGCGTCGTTGATGACCTCGATGTAGCCGGCCTGGGAGGATCGCAGGGCCTCCACCACGCGGCGGTAAAGCTCCACGGGGCTTACGGGAACGGTCAAGTGCTCGGCCACGATCGTGGCAAATCCCATGGGCCTGTGCAGCCAGGCGAACACCTCAACGGACTGGTCGGGGCTCGTGAACAGGACGTTGGGAACCTGGAAGGGGTAGAAGTTGACCGAAAGGCTGCGCCGCGCCTTCAGGCGGCGGAAGCGCTCCGCCACGAAGCGGGGAGCCTCGATCATCTCGAGAGGGGGCAGCGCCGGGGCCTCGGCCGCCAGCGCCGGGCGCGCCGCCAGGGGCAGGGGCTCCAAGCCGCACTGAGCGCGCGCGAGCTCGAAAAAAGGGAAGATGGCGGGATGGAGGGGAAACGGGCTGTAGCGCTTTTTCAAGGCCTCCGGCGCGTAGAAGACGGCAAGACCATTGATTTTCCGGGAGTCCGCCGCCCGGGCGCTCGGGAATATGCCCAGGACCTTGAAGCCGAGCTCAAGGGTGAGCTCCTGCTGCTCCGGGGTCAAAGTCCTGGTCGTGTTATAGACAAGGTCGATCCCGCCCCGGCCGCGGAGCTTATCCAGGGCCTCGGAAATCAAGGCCTTGAGCCGGGCCTTCTGCGCGGGCTCGGGGCCAGAAGCGAGCATTTTCTGTATTTTGGCCAGGCCCTGCTCGGGCTCCAAAGCCAAGGATAGGGAGGCCTGGACTCCCTCATCCTCCGAAGAAAGAAGCTCAAGCTCGTTCATAGATGGCGCCGAGGCTTGCCGCTCCCCCCTCCTTGCGGGCCAAGATCAGGAAATACAGAGAGAGAAGCATGACCCCGGCGCCCTGGATCAGGCAGGCGGCCGGAGGGCTCAGCCAGTCGGCCAGAAAACCGAACGCGAAATACGCCGCCGGAAAGGTGAAGCTCAACACCGCCTGCATGAGGGCGAAGAACCGCCCCTTGAACTCCTCGGGGACTTGCCGCTGAAACATGGCCACGAACTTCACGTTGTTGATTCCCAAGGCTCCGCCCGCGATGAAAAGAAGGGCCGCGTGCAGGAAGCGGTCCATGATCAGCCCGGGAACGAACAGGCACAAACCCATGAGCAATAGGCACGCTGACCCTAGTTTAGGAATATTTTCGCTGAAATGACACCATTTGGAAGCCGCCGTTCCGCAGAGAATGCCGAGCCAAAGCCCGGCCTCGAGCCCGGCCAGGACGCCGGCCCCCGAGCCCAGGCTCCGGCCGACATATAAAGGAAGGATGACCAAAATTGGGGTCATGAAGAAGTTGGCAAGGCCGAAGCCCAGTAGGGACTTTTTGATGAGGTTATGCCCCTCCAGCATAGCCCAACCTTCCCGGCCAGCGCCGGGCCCGCGCTGGCCGGCGATAGAACCAGCGCTTGCTTTCTGCATTCCTCGGTTCTTGTAAAGCGCTCCATTGCACAGCGCCGAGACGAGGAAGCTCGCGGCGTTGAGCCATGTAAGAGCCGTGATTCCCAGCCTGTCTATCAGCAGGGCTCCGGCCATGGCCCCCCCGAAGCTCGCCAGGGATTGCGTGGATGACTGCAGTGCCACGGCCTCCTCCAAGTCCTCCTTGGCCGCCGCGGCCGCGACGGCCTTATTGAGGGCGGGGTCGAAGAAAGCCTGGGAAAGGGCTAGCAGAAACCCCATTACGCAAAGGAAGAGAAGATTAGTTTTATCAAATTGCATAGCGAGAGCCACGAAGCACACGACCATGAAGGAAAACACATCGCTCGCCATCAAGGTCCTGACGCTGTCGCGGCGGTCCACCCAAGCGCCGATGGGCTTAACGAAGAGAAGGGGCGGCAAGGCTCCCGCCGCCAGGAAGAGGCCTATCGTCTTGCCGGCGTCAAGGCCCCCCCGCGAGACGAGCCACCAGGCCAAGGCGAGCTGATAGAGGCGCGTGCCGGCCTGGCTCAGGAGCTGTCCGGTCCAGATGAGAGCCACGGCGCGATTTCTGAGAATCAGCATCGCAAGGCGCTAAGCTCTCTCGTCCAATATCTCTTTTATCTTTCCGCTGCGGGCATTGCGGGCAAGGGAGCCCGGGCGGTGGAGCTCGACGCGGACATCCTTCAAGAAGCCCTCGGCCAATCGTTCCTTGAGCTTCTCCACCCGGCCGAGCAAAGCCTCGCGCATGCGTCCGGCCAAGGCGGGCCCGCTTTCCGAGGACTCCGCCCTAATCGTCACCCATTCCCCGCCCCCGTCGTTCCGAGCCGAGAGCTGGAGCGCCGAGACGGGGAAATCACGCAAGGCCTCGGCCATGTCCCTGAAGCGCAGATTCATCATGCCGACAACCACGATGTCGTCGGCGCGCCCCAGATATTCGAGCACTCGGGCACGGCGCCCGCAGGGGCAAGGCTCGATGGTCATACGGGCCTGGTCTCCCACGGCGTAGCGGATGAGGGGGTAGGCGTGCTTGAGGAGGCTCGTGATGAGTATCTGCCCGGTTTCTCCCTCGGGAACGGGGCGGCCCTCCGGGTCCGCGACCTCCAGGTAGTTGAAGTCGTCCACGGAGTGATGCAGCCCACCGCGCTGGAACTCGCATTGAAAAGCGAACTGCCCGCCGTCATTGGCCCCGATGACGGAGGAGATTCGCCGGACCTTGAGCTCTCTTTCAAGCCACTCCCGGTCGGACGGGGCGAGGGACGAGCCGCCGTAAACCACCTTCTCCAAGGCGAGGGCCGGCTCCAGGGCCTTGGCCTGGCGAAGGAAGGGGATGAGCTGGCTTGGAATTCCCTGGGCGGCGTTGATTGAGAACTTCCTCCACACCTCCGCGAATATCTTGGGCTCGGAGCTTCCCGCGAAGGCGAAGGTGGCCAGCCCCAGGCGGGCGTTGATGTGGTCGAAGGAGACGAAGCTGCCGTAAAGGTCTCCCGCCAGCATGAAATTGGCGAGGCGGTCCCGGGGCTCGAGCCCCAAGGCCCGAAAAATTCCAGCGGCATGGGACACCAAGCGCTCCCAATCGGGGCCGTCGTAGACGGAAAATTTCGGAACTCCGGTGGAGCCTCCGCTGCGGGTGACGTAGCCCCCCCGCCACCGGCCCGTGGCCAAGGCCTCGCCTTGGGGCGGCATGCCGGCCTCCATCTCATGGCGGGTAAGAACCGGGATCTTGGGCAAATCCTCGAGCGAGTCGATCTCGAGGCCCGTAAGCCTGCGCGCGTAGAAGGGGGAGCGCCGGGCATGGTCGAGGAGTATCCGCAGCCTTTCATTGATGAGCTCTCGCCCTTCCTCCCGAGAAAGACGTTCAAACGGCTCCGGGGCCTTGAGACGCGGCCTGCGGATGACCAGGCGCATGAATTGCGGAAGGGCCCGGCTGCCGTCATGCGGGTCCTCGACCTCCCCCTGGGACATCTCTCCCAAGGGCAACATTCTCAAGACCCCGACATCCTCCAAGGCGCGGCAGAGCTCAGCGGACTCATCCTCGGCGCAGGCCAGACCCACGGTCTGGACATAACCTCGCAGCTCCGCCAGCCGGTCCAGCACCTCCGGAAGGCCCCGGAAAACGATAATGCGCAAGGTGCGGTGCAGGGGCGATGGGTCCAAGGCTTGGTCCTGGTCCAAGACCACGGTCCAGTCGAGGCCCTGGGGAGATTCCTTTAAAAGGCCCTCCCCACGCGCCTCGGCGATCTCGGCGACTCCGCGGATCTTGCGAATCTCGGCGGCTTGGTTGAGCTCGAGGCCTCCCGGGGGCAGGATTTTGGCCTCCTCCTCCAGGGCCCGCGGGAGGGCCTCGGCCAATTTACGCGCGCCCGTAAGGCCCTGGACGTAGCAGGCCTGGGGCGCGGTGCAGGCGTTCTGGTCCCAGATGGACATCTCCCGAGCGAGCTTGCGCGCGGCCCCTTCGAGGTCCGCCTCCAGGCCGCGGCTCGTGCACACGGCCGCGCTGAGCTTGGGGCCGTAAAGGATGAGCTTGGTCCGGGCCGGAAGCCCGTCGCGGTAGCCCCTCACCGCCTCCTCCCCTCCCCAGACCACGATACCGTCCACCGATCTTTTAAACTCCGCGATGACGTCAGCCTGGGCCGAGGAATACTGAACCACGGCCAGGGCCTTGGAAAGGAATCCTTCCTCGTCGCATTCCACAAGGGACTCCACGAGCTCGGGAAGAAAGGCCGTCTCCGAAGAGGACATTTTGAGCACGTTCACGTTGCGGGTGATGAGCCCCTCGACCAAAGAGCCCGCCGCGCCGACAAAGACGTTTCCCGCCAGCACGTGCAGGAGGACCCCGAGGGGCCGCCAGGACAAGGTCCCGTCCCGCGTTCCTCCGAGCTCAGCGTCCATTTTGCGGCGGAGGACCTCGGGGTCGAAGGCCCAGCAGAGCTCGTCAAGGCCCAGGCGCACCATGTCGGGCGAAAACCCGGTGAGGGCGGGAAGCTCCCGCTCCATCTTGAGCCGGCGCGGATAGGAGGGATCGCGCCATCTGTCCCTGACGTTGGACAAGAGCCTCAAGACCTTGTCCAGGGGATAACGCCCCACGGCCTGGCGCAGGTCCGCGGCCTTGCGGCACAGCTCGGCCGCCTCCTCCGCGGTCAAGGGCTCGCCGCCCTTGCGCCATTCGCCGAAGAAATAGCTCTTGCTCATGTTTTCGCTCCAGCCGCCCGCCGGGCCACGATTTCCCCGGCATGAATGGCGCAGCCCTTGTGCTTGGTGAGGCCGCCCCTGCCGGCCAAGGTGAAGGTCGGGGAGGAGGCCCCGCAAGGGCAGGGCTCGCGGTTGAGGAAGCCCAAATCCGTGGAAAGAATGGCGAGGTTGGGCATCATGGCGTTGAACGGAGTGACAAGCTCCAAGAGGCCGGTTCGCCCCGCGGGCAAGGCCTCCATGGTCACCGGATCTCGGGCAAAGACCCGGTTGTAGACCGGAACATGGAAGCGGTGCCTGGCGCACTCCAGATACGGAGCCGCATGCTCGGCCATGCCGTAGCCGTCGCGGATATTCTCAATCGGAAGCCCGAGCCTCTCCGAAGCCAAAGCCCGGAAATGCCCGCGGGAGACCTTCTTGTCCTCAGCCGCCTTCCAGCCGCCGCCCGTCACCATCCAGGACCCCGCGGGCAGGCGCACGCGAACGTCCGTCTCCTCCAAAAGCTCGTGGATGAAGCTTGGAATGCCGAAAATCCGCGTTGGAGTATTCAAGCTCGAGAACTCCTGCAGTTTAGAGTAAACATCCTTCCTTCTAAACACCCAACCGCCATCCGGGCTTTTCCGGATGGCGTAGAAAGACTGCTGAACCGGAGCGAAGCGCTGCTGGTTCTTGTCCGAGAAGGCGATGCCGAGGTCCTTGGCCTCTTCGGGGTCGTAGACGAACATCAGATAATTGGCGGGAACGTCGGAAACGAGACCCTCTTGCCTCCACAATCCCTCCAGCATGGCTTGAGCCCGGTCAAGACTTCCCTGGTCGAGCCAGCATTGGGTCTTTTGGCCGCGGGTGCCCGAGGAGGTCAGCTTGAGGACGGCCTGCTCGTGAGGGAGAGATGTGAGAAGATAGCGCTTCATGGCGCTCACCCCGAGGGTCGGGATGCGCTCCAAGTCCTCCTCGCGGCGCAAGGTTTCCGGGTTAAAGCCCCGGCGCCGGTACAGGGCCGCGATCTCGGGGCATTTCTCGAAGTGAAACAGGGCCGCCTCGCGGCAAGCCTCGACCATCAGCCGGCATTTCTCCGCGGTCCAATCCTGAGGGTCCGATATCCGACATATCTCGTCGGCCTTGCGAAATGAATTCATAGGACCGCGCATGCCTCGTACTCCTTTCGGACGATTTCCAGAAGCCTGCGCCCGGTCTCGGAGGCCACCTTGATCTTGTCGAAGGCCACCCGGGTGGGGCCCAGGGCTTGAAAGCGGAAGCCCAGCTCCGCGCCGCAGCGGTAGGGCACGAACCCCGCCGCGAAGAAGCCGTTGGAGGAGAGGATGTCGCAAAGCATGCCAAGACCAGGGCTAGCCAGGGGAAATTCCACGGCCGCGTACTGGCAGCCCTTCCTCAAGAGCTCGCGCCACTCACCCAGAAGGCCGTCCAAGGCCCCGCGGCCGGGACGATCGAGGTCGAAGGCCACGGCGGACTGCAGGGGCTGGTATTGGGACCGGCAAAGCCCCCCCTCGGGCATGGCCTCGAAGCGAGAGGACACCGACCAACGCAGGTTGAATGGCTTGAGCAGGAACCCGAAGGCCGCGCCGATGCTTTCCGGAAGAACAACCTCGGGCCCGAAAGGCTGGGCCACCCGGGGAATCGCCGAAACGAGCAGGCTGTAGCGGTCCATGCCCTCCGGGTCCGGCCCCAAGCCGATCCTCTCGAGCTTGGCCTGGGTCTTGCGGGTCTGGCAGCCGATGAAAAGAGCCAGCTCGCAGGGCTGGAACTTGGCCACGTGCCTCTGGCTGTACTCGTGGTTCGTGACGAAATCGAAGAGGCAGTACTGCATAGGAGTCGCGCGCACCGTCTCCATGATCCTGTCGAAAAGCTGGGAGAAAAGGCCGCGGGACTTGGCGGCCGGGTCCACCACTCCCATGGCCGCCTCGTACACCGGGGGATTCCTGCTCTTGCGCACCAGGCCCACGTGCCCGACGAGCCTACCGTTGGGCCGGGCCGCCACCGTGGACAAGAGGTCCCCAGATTCGGCCAGGGCCTTGAGTTTCTCGGGGTAGTAGACAAGCTCGTTGACGTAATCGTACCCATAGACGAGGTAAAACAGGCGGCTCAAGGCCCCCTCTTCCCCGGGCTTCAAGGGCCTGATCTCGATCTTCTCCCCCTCGGGGATCACGGCCGCGGCCAAGCCCCCGCTGGCGGCCAGGGACTTCGCCGCGGCCCGGGAGCCCAATTTGATCTCTATGACGACTTTTTGGCCTTTGCGCCCGAAATTCTCAAGCGAGACCCGGTCGGCACCGCGCAGGGCCTGGTGGAACTTCTCCCAGCGCGCGGCACTCATCCCTCCCGACTCCCGCGAGCCGAGCCAAATCGGCGCGCCCCGGTTCACGATCTCGATGAAGAGCTTCCCCTCGCTTTCCCACACGCCCAAGCCCAAGGGCTCCTCGGACTTGCCCCCCACGTGGGCGGCCTTGACCATGGTCAAGGCCGCCCACGTGGGGGGCAAGTCCGAGGAGCC
>JACRDN010000012.1 GCA_016218575.1 Elusimicrobiota bacterium | reverse complement strand
ATCGGCCGAAGATGGGCCTGCCTGAAGGGCCGGGGCACTTTTGGGCTGCGACTTCGTCTCTCGTCACTCACATACCGCTGCGGGTATGCTCGCTCCTCGATCCTCGTCTCGCTCCAAAATTGCCCCGGCCAGTTGGTCATATTATTCCATTGCGAGCCCTAAAGCCGTTCAAACAAGGACACGTCGCCGAAGTCGGGGGAGCTCCAGCGCCCGAGGGGGCAAAAACGCCTCGAAACGCGCTCCAAGGTTTTCCGTTCCTGGACTCCGGCTTCCGGATACCATGCCGGGCTCCAAATGAAGATATAGCGCGCGCGGGCGCGGTCGAGGAGTTCGAGCCACCCCTCGGGCGTCTCGGCCCATAGGGCGCCGGGGTAGTCCACGGCGCGGGAATGCACGACCACGACCTTGCCGCGGGGCGGCAGGCCGAAGAGGGGGAAGACGAGCTCGTTGTAGTTGGCGGCCACGGTTTCCCCGGCCTTGAGGCGGCCGTTGAGCTCGGCCCAGGCCTTGGCCAGCGGCCCGTACTGCCGCGAGTAATGCTCGAGCGCGTCGATTTTCCCGCGCCGCGAGAGCTCCTGGTGGGCGAGCCAAAGCCCCGTCTCCTTCCCGGTCGCGGCCAGGACGCCGCAGCAGCACCAGATCACCCCCAGGCTCCAGCCCAGGCGCGCCGCGGTTCTCCATTGCCCCGGCGCGCGGGCCAGGAGCGCGGCCAGGCCCGCGATGGCCAGGCAAGGCAGGAAAATCACGTAGCGCGGCTCGCGGGTGGGATGCAAAAATAGGAACAGGATCGCCGTCGCCGGGATCATGGCCAGGAATAGGCGCAGGTCCGGGCGGCGGCGCTTTACGGCGAGCCAAGCCGAGCAGGGCAGGAGCGCCCAGGCCGCGGCGAACAGGGGGCCGAAGCCGTTTTCCGCGGAGTAGCCCACCGAGCCCTTGAGGGTTTCCCGGAAAGGATACCAAAGCCATTGAACTTTTGTGGCCACGAACCAGCGCTCCACGGCCACGAGCAGATGCTCTGTCTCCGAGATTCCCGGAAACAGCGTGATCCCGGCCACGCGGATGGTGTAGGGGAATAGGGGGTTTCCCGTTGAGAGCCAATTTCTGATGTATACCGGGCAACCCCAGATGAGAATCACCATTCCTAAGCCTGCGGCATTCTTGGGAGATATCCTCCTCCACGTTGCGGTCAGCGGGATGAAGAGCGGCGCTAGAAAGTACACCGTGGCTTTCGCCCCCAGCGCCAGGGCGAAGGCCAGGCCGAAAAGGTAGAGAAGTGCTGTGCGCTTCTCCCGGGCGTAGGCTTGGATTGCCGCCGCGGCCGCCAGCCAGAAGGAGGCGTAGAGGAGATCCACGTAGGGAATCCCGACGTGAATGAGAGCGATGGGAAGAGACGCGAAGGCGAGGGCGCAAGCCGCTGACCAAGCCCGGCCGGCCAGAAGCCGGCCCAAAACGCAGCCTGAGGCCGCCAGGATTGGAAGAGCCGCCAGCTGGAAGATCTTGGCCGAATCCATGCGCCCGCCATCCAGGACCGATAGAGCGGCCGCCAGGAGTTCCCCGTTCCAGGGGGAATAGCGGTTGGACCCGAACCAATTCTCCAGGGAGAGGTTCCCCTGGGAAACCCAGCGGTAGATGATGGGCATGTGGTAGCTGAGCCCGTCCCAGGAGAGGACGGGCAGGGCCCAAGCGAGGCGAATTTGGAAGAAAATGACGCCGGCCAGGGCCAGGAGCGCGGGCCAAAGCGGCCAAGGCAGGGAAGGGAACCTCTCGGGGGGGGCTTTTGGGGCGCTGAGCGCGGCGGCGGCATGGCCCGACAGGGCCAGGAGGCACCAGGCTCCAAGAGGAGCCGGGCGCAGAATACCCAAGGTCCCGCAGAGCATGGCCCCCAGGACCAGTTCCGCGGAGGCCGCCAGCCCCGCCGCCAGGCAAGACTCGTCGCGCTCAAGACTCAGGCGCCGGCGCGTCGCCGCGTAAGCCGAGGCCCACAAACCCGCGGCCACAATCCATCCCATCTAAAAAAGCTCCAGGGCTTCTTGGAGGAAATCGCCGTGGAATGCTATGTAGAGCAGGAGGACCAGCCAGAAGAGGACGACGCAGGCCCGCCGCATGGGGGCTATTATACGAAAACATCTCTTCATGATTTCTTCTTGTTTTACGCGGAAATATTAGATAAGGTCTTAGCACCATGAAAAACAACTTTTCATTGTTGCTTGCCGCGGCCATGGCATTCGCCATGGCCGCTACCTCCCGCGCCGAGGACGGCTCAGCGCGGGGCTCCGCGGCCGCGGTCATTGCCCGCGTTTCCGGAGAGGTCCTCTACATGCCACAGGGCGAGGCCTTGCTGCCGGCCAAGGAAGGCCAGAAGCTCCAGACCGGCGACGCGGTCGTGGTCAAGGAGGACGCGAACGCCGTCATCGTTTTCTCGGATGGCTCCAAGGTCCAACTGCGCGAGAGCTCCTCATTTCGCGTGGAGAAGCTCCAATCCAAGTTGATCGAGGTTCGCCTCAACAAGGGTGTCCTGGAAGGCTGGATCTCCAAGGTCAAGGGGACCCTGTTCTCCGGCAGGGTGTTCAAGACCAGGACCCCCACCGCCGTCGCCGCGGTCCGCGGCACGGAGTTCCGCGTGAGGGTGAGCCCTCAGGGCCTGACCACCTGGGATCTCTTCAGGACCGAGACCCCGGGAGGTTTTGCCGTAGCGCCCTTGGTCCAGGCCAAGCCCTCCCAGCCGGCCGAGGAGGGAATTCCGGTGGCCTTGAAAAACGGGGAGCGCCTCGTGGTCGAGAAATCCGCCGGCGGAGGCCAGATCATGGCCGCGCCCGCGCCCATACCCCCGACAGAAACCCCCGTCCGGGTCGAGGACGCCCCCGCGGTTCTGGCCCCGCCGCCCGATAATACGACCACCAAGGAAGAGTTCCAGGAGTCGGTAGCCGCGAAGCTGGAGCCAGACTCGACGACAACGACGGAGACCAAGCCCTCTCCTTTGCAGAACTTGACGGCCAGCCCCTCGTCTCCGTAAAGAGTCAGAGCAGGCCGCTCGAGGGATTCGAGACCAGGACTTTCTTCAAGTCGGCTATGAATTCCCGCGCCGATCCATGGCGTTCCAGTGGCTCGGGGTGCAGGACCTTCGCCATCACGAGATCGAGCTCCGGCGGGAGGTTCGGGAGCGTCGTGGAGAGGGGGCGGAAAGTCCTCTGCATTTTTTGGAAGTAGGCCTGGCCGTCGCCGAACGGCCTCTTGCCGGACACCATCTCGTAAAAGCAGACCCCTAGGGAGTAAATGTCCGATTCCTTCATCCCGGGCCGCCCGCTTTGCTCCCTCTCGGGAGCCATGTAGGCGGGGGTGCCGATCGGGGTGTCTGGCTTGGGAGAGGACGGGGGAAAGTGCTCATGGCGGGCGATGCCGAAGTCCATGACCTTGGCCGCGGCCCCGTCCACGATGATATTGGAGGGCTTGAGGTCCTGGTGCGTGACCCCTTTCTCATGGGCGTAGTCCAGGGCCTCTGCCACCTGCTCCGCCAGGCACAAGGCCTCAATGGGGTTGAGTGTAAGTCTCAAATTGATGATCCTGTTGAGGGGCTGGCCGGAAACGAACTCGAAGACCAGGAACAGCCCCTCGCTCTGTTCTAGCACGGTGTATATCTCCACGATGTTCGGGTGCTTGAGCCCCGCCACGGTCCGGGCCTCCCTCATGAACTGTTGTTTCTGCCAGGGGTCGTGGGCGATGTCCTCGCGCAGCTTCTTGATCGCCACCTTGCGCTGGAGGGCCTTGTCGAGGGCCTCGTAGACGATCCCCATCGCGCCCTCTCCTATCTCGCGCATGAGCCTGAACCCGGATGGCCTGGCGCTGTCCTTGGCCGGGGTCTCCAGGGAAAACCCCAGCCTGTCGAAGCGGCGCATGGCGGGCCTGGGCTTTGGCTCGGCGGCGTCGGCCCAGCGGTACAGAACGAAGGCGAAGAGGATGAGGGGCACGCCCAAAGCGGCCAGGAACATGGCGCTGACGGGCGAAAGGATAGAGGAGGAAAGCCACTCGCCCCTTTGCCCCTCCAGGGCCTGCCGGTAAAGCCCCCCAAGCTGTGGATCGATGGCCGAAGCTTGCCTCAGGTCGGCCAGTCCCTGGCTCGGGCGTTGGAGGCTCTCCCAGGCGCGGGCGCGCGCGGCCAGGGCTTGGGCGTCCTTGGGGTTCAGGGCCAGCGCCTCGTTGGCCTCTGAGACGGCCTCCAAATAGCGGCCGAGGTCGATATGGATGAGAGCCAGAATGTCGTGGGACCAGGCGTCGCGGGGGTTGATCTTGAGGGCGGAGGTCGCGTCCTCGAACGCCTTCTGGTATTTCTTGCGCGAGCGGCGGACCATGGCCCGGGCCCGGTAGGCGAGCCAATGCTTGGGGTTTTTCTCGATCGCAGCATTCAAGGCCTTCTCGGCGCGGGGGGCATCTCCCAAGTCTATCTTGAGGCTTTCCAGGGATGGATCGGCGTCCTGCGCCGCCAGGTTAGCGGCCGCGAGCAAAGCCCACGCCAGAGGCATTAGGGGGCGCACCGCCCATGAGTCTAGCCCCACTTGTGGATTCTGTCAAGAGGAGCTAGAATTCCCGGGATGGGGAAAATCGCCCTCAATATGACGGATGAGGCCGTGGCGCACAAGGCCGCGGCCGCTCGAGCGGCCGCGGCGCTATGGAGACGCTACTCCTTGAGCGAGAGAGTGAGCCTCCTGCGTTCGTTCTGGAAGGAGCTCTCCCGGCGCAAGGGTGAGCTCTACCGGATCATCCATGAGGAGACCGGCAAGCCCTGGGCCGAGATAGAGACCATGGAATTTTCGGTGGCCCAGCTCATCCTTTCCTACTACACCTCCAACGCCCACCGCATCCTGCAGGATCAGGCTGTTTGGCGTCCCGGGCTTTTTTTCAACAAGAGGACCTATACCCGCTTCATCCCGCGGGGCGTGATCGGGATCATCACTCCCTGGAACCTCCCGTTCCTCATCCCCATGGGGGATTGCCTTGCCGCTATTCTCGCGGGCAACGCCGCGCTTCTGAAGCCCTCCGAGTGGACCACGCGCACGGCCCTTTGGCTTGAGGAGGCCTTCGTCGCCTCCGGGCTTTTCCCGGAGGGGCTTTTCTCGGTGGCGACGGGGGATGGGAAGGTCGGCGAGCTCGTGGTCAAGGCCGCGGACATGGTGATGTTCACTGGCTCCAGCAGCGCCGGCAGGCTCGTGGCCCAGGCCGCGAGCGCGGAGCTCAAGCCCTCGGTTCTGGAGCTGGGGGGCAAGCACCCCATGATCGTGCTCAAGGACGCGCCGCTGCGGCGCGCGGCCAAGGCCGCGGTCTGGGGAACCGTCGCCAACTGCGGCCAGCTGTGCGTGGGCGTGGAGAGGGTGTACGTGGAGAAAGAGGTCTACGAGCCTTTCGTGGAGGCGGTGCGCCGTGAGATGTCGGGCCTGAGGCAGGGTCTTGACGGCGAGGTGGACATCGGGCGCTTGATCTATCCGCCCCAACTCGAGAGGGTCCGCGAGCACCTTGAGGACGCGCGGGCCAAGGGCGGCAGAGTGATCGGCGGAGAGATCCTGGACGAGGGCAACCTTCTCGTCAGCCCCGCCTTGGTGCTCGAGGCCGATCACGGCATGAAGGTGATGACCGAGGAGACGTTCGGCCCGGTCATGCCGATCATGAAGGTGGACCGCGCCGAGGAGGCAGTGAGGCTGTCCAATTCCGGCCCCTGGGGCTTGGCGGCGAGCCTCTGGACGCGGGATTTGGCCAAGGCCGAACATTTGGGGGCGGCGGTGGAGGCGGGGCTGTTGAGCGTCAATGACCTCTTGAGCCATTACGCGGTCTGCTCGCTTCCCTTCGGCGGCATCAAGGCGAGCGGAATGGGAAAGCGCCATTCCGACGAGGGCCTGCGCCAATTCTGCTGGTCCCAGGCCGTCTACATTCACGAATGGCCCGCCGAGACTCCGGAGCTGTGGTGGTTCCCGTACACCTCTTTTAAAACCAAGTTCGTCTCGTTGATCACACGGCTCATTTGATTTTAGGCATCCATTGTTCGGTCTTGGGGGGTTTCGATTCGGCGCTGCGCCACGCCGAGGAGTTGGGCTGTCGGGCCCTCCAAATGCTCCCTTGCCAGCGCCACCTCTCGCCCGAGGCGGCCGAGATGGCGGAATTTCGCCTCGAACGGGCAAAAGGGCCCGTGCGCCATCTCTTGATCCATTCGCGGTTCGTGCCGAGCCTGGCTTCCAAGACCGGCGAGCGGCGCCTGCGCAGCGCAACACTTCTGGCGCGCGAGCTGTCGCTCGCGGCCGGCTGGAACGCCCAATACTACGTGCTTCACGCCGGGGCCTATTCTCCCGGCTCCTCTTTTAAGGAAGGGGCCGCTTTCCTGGGCGAAAGCCTGGACAGGGCGGCCCAGGCCGGCGGACGGGTCGTTCCGGTACTCCTTGAGAACGTCCCCGGCGGCGGCAGGCGCATGGGCGGGACCTTGGAGGAGTTGGCCGAGCTTTTGGAGGCCGTTGCCAGGCGCCTACCAGGGGCCGGGGTCTGCCTCGACACGGCCCACGCCTGGGCCGCGGGGCATGAGATAGCCGGGGCCGAGGGCATGCTTGGGTTCCTGAGCCGGGCCCGCGGTTTGTTCGGCGTCGCGGCCATACGGGCCTTCCATCTCAACGATACCCGCGCCCTCCTGGGCTCCCATAGGGAAAACCACGAGCATTGGGGCCTGGGCCATCTGGGCCCAGAGGGCTTGAAGGCTCTTCTCGGCAGCCCGGAACACGATAAAGCCCTGGGAATACTCGAGACCCCGAGGGACGAGGGCTGGGACCTGAAAAATTTGGATTATATTCGCCGGGCCGTCAAATAGAGACCTTGAGGCCTTCCCGGCCCATGGCGCACTGCAGGTCGTAGCCTTTTTCGGCGATGATCTCTTGGCTATCCGCGGCGATCCGGTCGAGGTCGGCGTCCTTATACTGCTCGTCGTGATGCAATAAAATAAGGCGTCGGATCGCGTTGCGCCCCGCGAAGTGAACGGCGCTGTCGAAGCTGGAGTGGCCGTGGTTTCTCAAGGTCCGGTAGTCCTGGGGCGTGTAGCGGGCATTGTGGATGATGAGATCGGCTCCCGCGCAGATCTTGCTCAGCTTCTCGTCGTAGTCCTGCATGGCCGTGGCGTATTCCCCATAAATCTCGCTGTCCGGGCAGTAGACGAGCTTGCGGCCTTCCAGCTCCAGCGCGTAGCCCATGGTGGTGCCGGGATGGTTGGCGTAGAACGAGGAAATCGATATTCCGGGGAGTATCTCGTAGGTTTCCTCCCTGAGCTCGTAGAGCTCGATTTCTGCCTCGAGGGACGCATCCCCCAGGGAAAGCTCGAAGCTTTCCTTGACCATATCCGCGAGTTCCTTGTCGGGATCGCGCGCCGCGCCGATGTGCAGCTTGTAGTTGGGGGAGTGCGCGCAAGCGAAAGCCCCCAGGCCCTCGGCGTGGCCGGGGTGGAAATGGGTGAGGAACATCCAGAGCTCCTTGGGGCCACCCTTCTTGACGAGGTGCTCGCCCAGGGGCTTGAGTCCGGTGCCGCCGTCGAATATCAGGAAGGCATTCTTGGTCTCCACGCTGAGACAGGGGGTGTGCCAGCCGTAGGCCGAGGGGGAGGCCGCTTTCTTGGCCGAGTGGCTGCGGCAGCCCCAGACCGTCGCCTCGAGAACCGGCTGGGGCGCTGAAAGAATCTGCGCCGCCGGAGCCCCGCCCGGCTGGGGGGCGGCCTTTTGGCTCCTGCCCAGGACCTCAGCGACCTCCTGGGCGAAGGTCTCCACGTTATAGGGTTTCTCGATGAAGAGGTCTGCCCCGTACTGGCGCGCGCGCTCCTTGTCCGCCTCGAAGGATTTCCCGGAGACCATGACGACCTTGAGGGCGGCGAGCGCGGGGTCCGTCTTGATTTTGTGGCAGAGAGTGAGGCCGTCTATCCCAGGCATGAGGATGTCCAGAAGCACCAGATCGTAGCGGCTTTTTTTCAGGGTTTCGAGCGCGGCCAGGCTGTCGGTGAGAAGGTCAGTCTCAAAGCCGCCCTCGATGAGGAGCTCTTTAGAGAGTCCCCCGGCGATCGCGTCGTCGTCCACCACCAAAACCCTGCCCAACATAAGTTTATTCTATAATATATATCGGTGATGCGAATCCTGGCCGGCGATTTGCGGGGCCGCAAGCTCAAGAGTCCCAAGCACGGGCACGTGCGTCCGATCTCGGCGCGCATCAAAAAGTCCCTTTTCGACATCCTCGCGGGGTTTCTGCCCAATGCCAAGTTCCTGGATCTCTTCGCCGGAAGCGGGGCCGTGGGGATCGAGGCCTTGTCGCGAGGGGCGCAGTTCGTCTGCTTCGTGGACTTAAGCCCCCGCTGCGTGGAGTCGCTGCGCCGGACCTTGGAGGCGATGGGGCTTTCCGGAAAGGCCAAGGCCGCGGTAGGAGACGTCTTGAAGGATCTCTCCTGGGTCCCTTTTCGCTCGGGCTGCGGGGAGTTCAATCTTGTGTTCCTGGGCCCGCCCTACAAGGACGAGGAAAAAAGGCCGCTCGCCTATTCCAGCCTTGCTCTGCGGCGCCTCTCGGAGGCGCGCCTCCTGGCTCCGGCGGGGTTGGTGATTTGCCAGCACCACGTCAAGGAAAACGTTTCCCCGCCGGAGTCCTTCGAACTTTTCCGGCGCGAGAAGTACGGCGACACCTACCTTAGTTTCTTCCGGGAGAATAGGGCGAGCCCTCAGGCCTGAGGCCCTGTCAAGTAATAATATGATCAATTTGTCCGAGCGATTTTGGAGCGAGACAAGGATCGAGGAGCGAGCATACCCGCAGCGGTATGTGAGCGACGAGCGACGCGGTCGCAGCCCAAAAGCGCTCGGCCCCTTCGGGGAGGCCCGAGCTTGGCCAATTTCTTCGTTGCTCCTCGGTCACATAGCTGCCGCTATGCTCCCTCGTCGCGCCTCGAACTCGTCTCAAGCTCGGGCCTCCAAATTGAACATAGTATTACTTGACAGGGCCTGAGGCCTGAATATACGACGCCAGCGTATGGAATTAAGCTTCACGCAGTTCCGGATATACCTCGAGTGCCCCTGGAAGTACAAACTGATGTTCGTGGAGGGACTCCGGATCGCGCCCACCCCGGACTCCTCCTTGGGGCAGTCCCTGCACCGGGCGCTGGAATGCTACCACCGCGGCGGGAGGGGGACCTTGGAGGCCCTCCTCGACTGCTACGACCGATGCTGGGTCGGGGCGGGATTCTCCAACCAGGAGCAGAGCCGGCGCTGCCATGAGAAGGGCTTGAGAATGCTCGAGAAGTACTTCGAGCGCGACCGAGACCGGCGCTCCAAGGTGGTGGCCAGCGAAAAGGAGTTCTCCTATCCCCTGGGGCGGCACGTGATACGCGGGATGCCCGACCGGCTGGACCGCCACCCAGACGGCCGCTATGAGCTCATCGACTACAAGACGCGCCTCGATTTCGAGCCGCACGGCCGCGTGGACGAGACGCTTCAGTTGCGCTTCTACGCCTTGGGACTTGTGGAATGCTTGGCGCTCACCCCTGCCTGGATTTCTCTCTACTCCCTGGCGGGGGCGGAGAAGAGGACATGGGATTACGATCCAGCGGGAGAGGAGGAGCTCAAGGCCATGATTCTTTCCGCGGCGGATTCCATTGAGAAGGGGATTTACGCGCCCGACGTTTCCTTCTGCCGGCGCTGCCAGTTCCGCCTGACCTGCGCGCACTCAACGGCCAAGCAGGTTTAGGCGGGTATTGAGCGGGGACGCTCGCACCTGGTTCTTGCCGTCGCGTTTGGCCTGGTAGAGGTTGAGGTCGGCCTGATGGAGGAGATCCTTGGCTCCCTGCTTTTCGTCTCCCGAGAAGGTCGAGACCCCGATGCTGACCGTGGTGCTGTAGCCGTTCTTGGCGATGGCGTGGCAGATGCGGGTCGCCACCTGCTTGGCCACCGCGTGCTCTGCCCCGGGCATGATCACCAAGAACTCGTCGCCGCCGTAGCGGCCCAGGATGTCCTCGGAGCGGACGTTGGTGACGATGGTCTCCGCCGTCTCCTTGATGACCCGGTCTCCGAAGAGATGCCCGTGCGTGTCGTTGATTTTCTTGAAGTCATCGATGTCAAGTATCATCGCCGAAAGGGGATTCTTGTTCGTGAGGGCCCGCTGTATCTCAAGCTCCAGTATCTCGTGCAGGTAGCCGTGGGTGTAGGTGCCGGTCAAGCTGTCGGTGACGGATTTGAGGTGGAGTTCGGCCAAGCGCGCGCTCAGGATCCGGTTGCTCACGCGCTGGCGCTCGCTTCTCACGCCGAGGACGTAGCCGAAGAGCATGAAGGCCATCACCGTGCCGATCCCCATGTAGGCGTAGAAGAGGAAGTTGTATTGGAGCTCGTGCCTGACCCAGAGGGACTTCAAGATGGGGTCGGCCAGCCAGTAGCGCAGGAGGAAGGCTCCTATCGGAGAGCCCACCCCCACGAAAAAGCCGGCGCAGGGGTAGAGGATGTAGTGGGGCAAGGCCTTCCATGAGGGTCTGGGCTCCTCGAAATCCGATTTCCGGCGTCGGCGGGTGATTCCCATGGCGGTGCGGCCTTATTATACTACGAGATCGCTCGGGTTGGCCGACCACAGGGCCTTTCCCTTCTTGGCGCCGGCAAGCTCAAGGGCGATGATGCCTCCCGGCCGCAAGTCGTAGATGGTTCCGGAGAGCAGGCAAGCCAGCTCTCCCAACTGGGGCTGATGCCCCACCAAGAGCGTTTCGGGCCAGCCCCTCAGCTTGGCGGAAAGCTCCGCCAAGAGTTGTTCCGCGGGCATGGCGTTGGAAAGGGGCAAGAAGGTCTCCACGCCGGCGGGGGGGCCCACGAGCTTGGCCGCTTCCTCGGCCGTTTGAACGGCCCGTTTCAGGGGGCTGTGAAGGATCGCGGCGGGGCTGGCGCCCTGGCGCAGGAGATGCGACACCGACTTGCGCACGGCCAGGCGCCCCTCCTCGGAGATCGGGCGCTCCGCGTCGCTTTTGACGCCGGCCTCGGCCGTGGAAGGGGACTGTCCGTGGCGCAGGAGGTAAATTTTCACCCCGTGAGGGTAGCAAAAAGGCTCAGGCAAAGACAAAGCCATTCCAGCCATGGAATTATCCACAGAACTTCGCGGCGAAGTTCGGTGGATAACTTCCGGATGTAGGCCTTTTGGCCTAGAACTTAGGTAGGCCGAAAGCTCCTGGCGGCCCCGCCCCCGCGAGGCTACCCTTTGTAGTATGGACGCGATTCTCAGGAGGTTTGATATGAGCAAGATTTTTACAGTTGGACTTGGCGCGGCCGTCATTTTTGCGGCAGGGCTTAGCACGGCTCGAGCCATGACCGACGAGGCCCTGGAGATGAAGGCTCTGCGGCAAGCGCAAGCCGAGGCGGGAAGGCTTTCCGCCCAATACCGGGCCGATAACTTGCGCGAGAAAATCCTGAAGCTCTGGCAGGCGGTCGAGCGTTCAGAGGGTCGCGTCGAGGTGCGGGCCAAGCTGACTGACGCCCGCCGGGCGCTCAACGACCGTGGCAATTATGGCGAAGCTTCTCGTCTCTTTTCCGATTCCGAACGGATGGCGCAGGACAATGCCGTGGCCGAGTTCCAGAAGAAGACGGATCATCTCCAGCCGCGCCAGCCTCGGCGCTGGAATAATCGGGAGTAGTCGTGAGAGACCGACTAATGGGCAAGATCGTCTTGGTCTGGCTGGCCGCAATTGGAGTTGTTGGTTGTTTCCCAGGCAATGGCAACGCTACTCCGGACACATTTGTCGGTGAAGATGCTCCTCGGGCTGCCGAAAACATCCGCAGGATCTTCTTGGATGAACGGGCGGAAAAGCTGCGCGAGCGCATCCTGGTCCTTTGGCGGGAATTCAATGATTCAGGCATGGGTCTTCCAATCGTCGGAAAAGTGAGTGTTAAAGCGGTGCTGACCAAAGCCAGACGCCTTCTCAATTCGGCCCCATTGACGAAAGAGAACGTGGACCAGGCGGCTGTCCAGATTGACCAGGCCCGGCATATTTTTGATATTGAAAAGGAGGCGCGTCGTAAACCTTCAAGCTCCGATGAGAATGGGGGTTCCCAAAATCGGCCCTTAGATCCACGATATGAGCTTCCTTAAGCTTCCGTCGCTGAGTTTTTAGCTCCCCCGCATTACGGCATCTTGCTCGACTGGGGGAGCTTCCCTTCGCCCCGGGCGCGGCCGCGCCCGGGGCCTGGCTTTAAGTCCTAGAAGAAGTACCTGAAGAAATAGAAGAACCGCTCCAGCACCTTCTCCCGGTAGGGCCGGCGCTCCCACCCCTCGAGCTTGATCTCCTTGGACCCGGCTATGCCGTCCCGGATGAGCTGGGCGAGCTCGCCCACGAACTTGGAGTTGAGGATATGGAGGTTCACCTCTAGATTGTGCAGAAGGCTCCTGTGATCCATGTTGTAGGAACCCACCGCGCACCAGGTTTCGTCGACCACGGCGATCTTCTCGTGCAGGACCGGCCCCGGCCACTCGAAAAGCCTCACCCCGTGGCGCAGAAGTGCTGCGTAGCGGTAGCGCGAGGCGTACCACACGGACTTGATGTCCGAGGAGCCGGGCACTAGAATTTTGACGCAGACTCCTCTCCGGGAAGCCGCGGCCAGGGCATGCCGGGTGCGCCGGTCGGGAAGGAAATAGGCGTTGGAGATGAGGACCTCCTTTCGGGCCGCGCGCAGCGCGCTGAGATAAGCGGAGCGGATCCGGTAGCGGTGCAGGAATTCCTGGTTGGCCGCCACCCAGACCAAGGAGTTTCCCCGGGCGTAGTGGGCTATCCCCACGGACTTGAACCAGCGCCCGGTTTCCTTGTACCAGACGCTGCGGAAGAGCCGGTCGAGCTCGTAGGCGGCCGGCCCTTCCAGGCGCACGTGGGTGTCTCGCCATTCGCGGCCGCCGTCGCGGACCGGGGCGTGGTCGTCCGAGATGTTCACCCCGCCGGTGAAGGCGACTTTTCCGTCCACTACCAGGATTTTGCGATGGTCGCGGCGGCCCCAGGACCAGCGCGGCCGCCAGGGGGCTATGGGATGGTACTCCAAGAGCTGGATGCCGCTGTTTCTCATGCGGTTGACGAGCACCGAGCTCAAATACATGGATCCGATCGAGTCGAAAATGACCCGCACCCGGACCCCGAGCCTGGCTTTCTCCTGAAGGCGTCGGGCGAATTCCCGGCCGGTTCTGTCGCCGTTGAACATGTAGGACTCAAGGTGGATCGTCTCCTTGGCCGAGTCGATGGCCTCCCACATGGCATTGAAGACCTCGCCGCCCGAGCGCAGCAAGGCGAGCTTGTTGCCCCCGATGTATTTGTCGAGATAGCGGGAGAAATCGCCCGAGCCCGGCCGGTTCCGCTTGAGCAGTTGAAACGAGCGCGCCGCCACGGCAGAAGTATAACAAATGCTAGAATTCATTATGAAAAAACAGGGGCATTTTGAGAAGCTCCAGGAGCTCTTGGAGGTCGAGCGCCAGGCCGAAAAGGCCGAGAATCTCCGGGAACTCCAGCGCTACCCCATAGCCACCCGGGAAGCCCTGGGCAAGACCGTGACCTCCCTCTCGCTGGAGTCTCGCGAGGAGGGGCTGGGGGGGATGCCTCTGGTGACCTTGGCGCGGGCGCCCAAAGCAGAGGAGCTCGCCCCTTTCCACGCCATGGGAGCGGGCGACAACGTCCTGGTTACCTTCCCCGAGGGGACGGAGCCGAGGAGCTCCGAGGGAACCCTTTACAAGGTCGACGAATACCGGGCCACGGTCGCCTTGAACGGCCCCGGCCCGGCGCACGCTCCGCGCGGAGGCTCCTGTCAAGTAGACCTCCTGGGCTCCGAGGCCACCTACAAACGGATGAAAAAGGCCTTGGCCAATACGGCCGAGGCCAAAAAGAACCGCTTGGCCGAGCTTCGCGAGATTTGCCTGGGGTCCAAAAAGCCCAGGACCCGCGGCGTCCGGGAGTTGGCCTACTTCAACCCGGCCTTGAACAAATTCCAAAGGGAGGCCGTCAAATCCTGCGTGGGCGCCGAGGACGTGGCCCTCATCCATGGCCCTCCCGGCACCGGAAAGACCACGGTCTTAGTCGAGATCATCCGCCAGGCCGCGGCGAGAGGAGAGAGGGTTCTGGCCACAGCCCCCTCCAACATCGCGGTGGACAACATGCTGGAGAAGCTCGCCGAGACGAACCTGCGCGTGGTGCGCTTGGGGCATCCCGCGCGCACCTTGGAATCCCTGCGCCACAACAATTTAGCCGCCTTGGTCGAGGAGGACCCGGCCTACGATGAAGTGCGAGAGCTTGACGCCTGGCGGGAGCGACTCATCAAGAAAAAGTCGCGCTTCGGCCGGGGCCAGCTCGGCTACGATGAGAGGCAGGACAGGGAGCGGGAGGTCATGAAGCTCTGGCGCGCGGCCCGCGACCTCGAGTTCGAGATTTCGCGGCGCCTCATCGCCCAGGCCCAGGTGGTGCTGGCGACCCACGCCGGGATCTCGCGCAAGCTCGTCAAGGGCAATTTCGACTTGGTGGCCCTGGACGAGGCCTCCCAGGCGACCGAGCCCTTGTCCTGGGTGCCCATCTTGATGGCCGAGCGGGCGGTTTTCGCTGGGGACTCCCTTCAATTGCCGCCCACCATCTATTCCCGCAAGGCCGCCGAGGAAGGGCTGGCCACCACTTTATTCGACCGCTTGAAGGAAATCCTGCCCGAGTCCCTGCAAACCCTCTTGCGCGTCCAGTACCGCATGCACGAGTCCATCATGGGATTTTCCTCAAGCCAGTTCTACGAGGGCAAGCTGATCGCCGACGAGTCCGTGCGCGCCCACACCGCGTCCGAGCTTCCCGGCGTCGCGGCGACCGAGCTCACCGGGGCTCCGCTCACCTACGTGGACACGGCGGGCGCGGGCTTCGAGGAATCCTGGAACGAGCTCCTGGAAAGCCGGGAGAATATGGGCGAGGCCAAGCTCGCCGTCCGGCTCATGGAGGAGCTCCTCTCGGCCGGCATCGAACCCCGCCAGCTCGCCATTTTGACGCCTTACGTGGCCCAGGCCAAGATTCTCAAGTCCTTGGTCAAAATACCGCATCTTGAGATCGGCTCGGTGGATGGGTTCCAGGGCCGGGAAAAAGAGGCGACCATCGTTTCTCTCGTGCGCTCCAACGCGGACGGCGAGGTCGGGTTTCTCTCCGACACCCGGCGCATGAACGTGGCCATGACCCGGGCCCGGCGCCTCCTGATCGTCATCGGCGACAGCGCCACCATCGGCCAGCACCCCTTCTACGCCAAGTTCATAGACTACGCCGACTCCCTCGACGCCCATCGGTCGTCTTACGAATGGCCGCATTGAGGCGGCGGCCCCGCCGCGAGCGGCTGGGCCCTTGACAAAATTCCGGGGGGGGGGCAATACTTCATTGCTTTCGCAATTCCTTATTTAGGAAAGGAGGCAAGAGAAGAATGAAGAAGATCATCCTGACGGCGATGGCGGCGGCTCTTCCATGGTCTGCGCACGCGCAGGACTTGAACGTCGGCGGCGCCAAGGCGGCGGTAGATAAAGCCAAGGCCATGAGCATCGAGTCCTGCAACGACCCCGAGGCCTTCAGCAATGCTGGAGTTCCTGTCGTCTCGGATTTTGGCAGTAAACGATGGCATTATTGGGTCAACAATGAGGGAATGACCTATTTCTGCCTTTATGGGGACGGTTATTTCGCGGCGCCAGGCTACCTGGCCGATATTCAAGACACCCAGGATGAGCTGCGCATCACCATGGTGAGCGTGGAGAACCCAACAGCCGGGGTCATGCGCATCGGTCGTGATAGTATCATGGAGGGGTTCACGGTTTTTGCGAGAAAGGGGATGCCGGATGTGTATCTCCGTGTTACTGCGATCAGCAAATACCGCCTGCCCAAGAAAGCACTGCGCGAGAAGACAGGTCTTACTCATGCGATCACGCTGGGTCAGGTGGCCTGGCTGGTGCAGGAATACGACAAGCGGATGCCCAAGCAAATGGATGAGCTAGGGGTTTATATGGACATGGATGCGAAGGCTCGGCTGAGCTCCGCCCTGGACATCGCCGCAAAGCAAGAGGGCGGCCTATTCTCAGGAAAGCTCAACGAGCGTAACCGCCTCAAGCTCCTGAAATTCCTGACCCTCCGGCTGGCCTCGGATCAAGGCTTAATCAAGGAAGACGCAAGACCCAACGCTAGAATCATCCTCCGCATGGATGATCCGTCGCGCGACGGCCAGGAGGTGGCCGTTTATTTTAGCCGCGATGGAAAAAGGACGAGCCTGCGCTGGCTCGCCCCTCCGGGTGGCAAGCCGCACCTCGAGGATATCTAGGCTCGCCGCCGCGCCCGCCAGAACTCGATTAGGCCCGGCAGCACGGAGAGAAAGATCACGACCAGTATGACGGCGTGTATCTTCTTCTCGATGTCGGGAACCAAGGACGCCAGGCCGTAGCCGCCAAGCACGGTGCTCAGCACCCAGAGAAGGCCTCCCGAGATATTGTAGGCGACGAAGCGCGCGTAGTTCATGCTCGCGATCCCCGCCACCACCGGGGCGAAAGTCCGCACGATGGGGACAAAGCGCGCCAAAACTATGGTTTTGGCGCCATATTTTTCGTAGAAGTCATGGGTGCGGACGAGGTGTTTTTTCTTGAAGAACAGGCCATCCTCCCGCTTAAATAGCGCCTGGCCGGTCTTGCGGCCGATGGCGTAGCCCAGTTGGTCGCCTAAAATCGCGCAGGCCGCCACGGAGGGCAGGAGCCAGGCAAGCGGGATGAGCCCCATGCGGGAGAAGACCCCCGCCGTCACCAGGAGCGAGTCTCCAGGGAGGAAAAACCCAACGAACAGCCCGGTCTCAACGAATACCACGGCGCAGATGAGGGTCAGCCCTCCCCATTGGATCAGGCCTTGGACGTCGTAGACGAAGTGGAGGATGCTTTTGACGGATTCGATCACGCGAGACTACAAAGTAGCAAATTCCCCGCCCCGCGTTCCGGAATTGTTTTATATAATCCTCGACATGAAACGAACCATGACCCCCGCCTCCTTCGGACGGCTTTGGATTTTCTACATCGTCTGCGCCTTGGCGGGATACCTCGGCGTGGCGGCCTTCGCCTCGGGCCCTGCGGCGTCGACGGCCAAGCCCGCCGTCCAGGAGGCATCCGCTCCGATAGCTTCCAGGGTCATGAGCCTGAAGGCCGAAAGCGGCAACACGAGCCTCCTTAATCGCTGCGTCTCGGTCCTGGGCTTGTTCGTCTTGATAGGCCTTTGTTATCTCATGTCGAGCGACCGCTCCAAGATCAACTGGCGCTTGGTGGCCTGGGGCATGGGCCTGCAGTTTGCTTTCGGCATCCTGGTCTTAAAGACCGCTCCCGGCCTGTGGTTCTTCTCGAAGCTCAACGACGGGACCTTGGCCTTGCTCGGCTTCTCCCAGGAGGGCACGAAGTTTCTCTTCCGCTCATTCGTCACCGGCCAGGTGGACAACGGCATGGTGAACTTCACCTTCAACGTGCTCCCGACCATCATATTCTTCTCCGCCCTTATGACG
This sequence comes from Elusimicrobiota bacterium, assembly GCA_016218575.1. NCBI lineage: Bacteria > Pseudomonadati > Elusimicrobiota > Elusimicrobiota bacterium. The sequence goes on along the minus strand of JACRDN010000012.1, from coordinate 60,445 downwards.
GTGGGCTACCATCTGGGAGTCATGCAGTGGGTGGTCAACTTCTTTGCCGTCGCCATGCAGAAGACCATGAAGTGTTCGGGGGCGGAAACCCTCTCCACCGCCGCCAACATCTTCGTGGGCCAGACCGAGGCTCCCCTGGTGGTCAAGCCTTACATCCGGGACATGACCCAGTCGGAGCTCTTGGCCATCATGGTGGGCGGGTTCGCCAACACGGCGGGCGGGGTGCTGGCGGCCTACGTCGGGATGCTCTACAAATATTTCCCGGACATCGCCGGGCATTTGATCGCCCAGTCCGTGATGTCGGCCCCGGCGGCTTTGGCCTGCGCCAAGATAGCGATTCCGGAGACCGAGAAGCCCGTCACCGGCGGCTACGTCAGCATGGGCAAGGAAAAACTAGATGCCAACCTCATAGACGCCGCGGCCCGGGGGGCCTCGGAGGGGCTGCAACTCGCCTTCAACGTGGCGGCCATGCTCCTGGCCTTCATCGCCCTCATCGCCTTGGCCAACGTTCTCCTGCAGAAAACCGCCGCCCTCCTCGGGGCCCCGCACGTCTCCTTGGAGTGGCTGTTCGGCCTGGTGGGCTGGCCCCTGGCCTGGGTGATGGGGGTTCCCGCCGCGGACTGCTGGACCGTGGGACAGCTGCTGGGGGTCAAGACCGTGGTCAACGAATTCGTGGCCTACCTCCAGCTGGCCGATATCCTCCAGAAGGGCTCTCCCATCTCCTACCGCTCGGTCATCATCGCCAGCTACGCCCTGTCGGGCTTTGCCAACTTCTCCTCCATCGCGATACAGATCGGAGGCATCTCCGCCATCGCTCCGACCCGGCGGCATGACTTGGCCAAGCTCGGCTTTAAGGCCATGATCGTGGGGGCCATCGCGACCTTCATGACCGCCACCATAGCAGGCATATTAGTTCCCTAGGGCTCGGCCCGGGGAGCGCCCGGGCCTCACCACCGTCCACCGTTGATAAGCCAGGGCGCGCTCAAGGGGAGTGTTTCCAGGCGTTTCTCCGATAATTTGGGAGTGAGGAGGAGACTCGCCATCAGCCTCTTCTTCATCCGCTTGAAGGGCGAGTCCGCGTCCTTGGGATCATCGAGGTAGTGCCCGGGGCAGTGGGTGCTGTTGAAGTCCTGGTGTCCGTAGACCTGGGAGGGGGCGATCTGCTTGTGGGAGTAGAGGATCCAGGAGATGAGGTCCTGCAGGCTTTCCAGCTGCTTGGGCGTGGCGTGCTGGTTTTCGATGTCTCCCATGAGGGCGATGCCGACGCTGCCCGCGTTGTAGGAGAAGGTGTGCGCCCCCAGTAGGTGCAGGGGCCGGCCCACCAATATCCTTCCCTCCCAGTCCACGAGGTAATGGTAGCCGATGTCGCTCCAATGCTCCCCGTAGATGTGCCCGTCGCGCACCTGATGGTAATGGGCCTTGGCGGCCTCCCAGCTCTGTCCGGCGTCGAGCTTCTTGGTTTGCGACGAGATCACGATGTCGGTGTGGTGCACGATGATGCGGACTTTGGGAACGTCCTCCTCCACGTCCGGGATGACATCGGAGAGGCCCAACTCGGAGCGCTGATGGATCTGGGGGCGGGGGGGAGGGGAGGAGGCCGCAGCCAGGGCCTGCGCCTGGTGCGAGCAGGAAATCAGGCACGACAACAGCCAGAAGAACCTGCGCATGAGGCCTCCGTGCGTCTGTTTCTGGTTGACTATTTTCTCCGCCTGCGCCTGAGCGCGGCCTGGGCCGCGGCCAGGCGCGCCACCGGCACTCGGTACGGGGAGCATGAGACGTAGTCCACTCCGACCTCGTCGAAGAAAGCGATGGAGGCCGGGTCTCCCCCATGCTCGCCGCAGATACCGATCTTGAGGTTCGGCTTTTCCCGCCGCCCCTTCTCGATGGCCCAGCGCACGAGCTCCCCGACCCCGGCCTGGTCCAGGCTCTGGAAGGGATCCTCTGGGAGAACCTTGAGCTCCTGGTACTTGCGCATGTAGCGGCCGTAGTCGTCTCGGGAAAAGCCCAAGGTCATCTGGGTCATGTCGTTGGTCCCGAAAGAAAAAAAATCGGCCTCGCGCGCGATCTCGTGGGCGGTGACCGCGGCCCGCGGGACCTCGATCATGGTGCCTATCCGATAGGGAATCTTCATCTTATAGCGCGAGAGCGCCTCTTGAGCTGCGGCCTCCACCCTCTCCCTCTGGTGCCTAAGCTCGGCCGCGTGGCCGACCAAGGGGATCATGATCTCCGGAGAGACAGCGACGCCCTCCTTGGCGGCCTCGCAGGCCGCTGAGAGTATGGCACGGGCCTGCATCTCGGTGATCTCGGGATAGGTGATGCCCAGGCGGCAGCCGCGGTGGCCCAGCATGGGGTTGGATTCCTTGAGCTCCAAGGTCTTGGCCCATATCTTTTTAACGTTGAAGCCGAGCTTGCGGCAAAGCTTTTCCGCCTCCTCGAGGGTGCGCGGCAGGAACTCGTGCAGGGGAGGGTCCAAGGTGCGGATGGTGACCGGCAGGCCCTTCATCTGGCGGAATATGGCGAGAAAGTCCTGCTTCTGGAGCGGGAAGAGGGCTTCCAAGGCCTCGTAGCGCTCCTCGTCGGTCTCGGCCACGATCATTGCGAACATCTTGGCGATGCGGTCTTCCTTGAAAAACATGTGCTCGGTGCGGCAGAGCCCGATTCCGGCGGCACCCAGGGCCAGGGCTGTCTTGGCGTCCTGCGGGGTGTCGCCGTTGGCCCAGACCGCGAGGTCTCTGGCCTTGTCCACCCAGCCCATGAAGCGCTTGAAGGCTTTGAAGAGCTCGGAGCCGTCCTCCGCGAGCTCGCCCAGGAGGATGCGGAGGATTTGGGAGGGCTGGGTCTCGACTTGCCCTTCGATCACGTCTCCCGTGAAGCCGTCAAGAGAGATGAAATCGCCCGAGCGCAGCACGGAGCCGTTCATGCGCAGGGATTTTTCCGCCTCGTGAATCCGCAGGGTCTCGCAGCCCACCACGCAGACCTTGCCGAGGCCGCGCCCCACGACGGCCGCGTGGCTGGTGAGCCCGCCGGTCATGGTGAGAATGCCTTGGGCCGCGATCATGCCGTGGATGTCATCGGGGTTGGTTTCCGGCCGGACCAGGATCACCGGGCCAGAGCGCGCCGAGGCCTCGGCCTCGGCGGCCGAGAAAGCGATGCGCCCCGAGGCCGCGCCCGGCCCGGCCGCCAGCCCCTTGGCCAAGATCCGGTGTTTGGCCCGGGCCTGGGAGTCGAAGACGGGCCGCAAGAGCTCGTCGAGCTGGCCGCAGGAGAGGCGCTCGACCGCGGCCTCCTCGGAGATAAGGCCTTCCTCCACCATGTCGACGGCGATTCGGAGCGCGGCTAGGGCCGAGCGTTTCCCCGTTCTGGTTTGCAGCATGTAGAGCCGGCCTTTCTCAACGGTGAACTCCATGTCCTGGATGTCCTTGTAGTGGCGCTCGAGCTTCTTGGCGATGGACTCTAGCCGGCAATGGACCCGCGGCAGCTCGCTCTTCATCTGCGCCAGGGGCTTGGGGGTGCGCGCGCCGGCCACGACGTCCTCTCCCTGGGCGTTGACGAGATATTCTCCGTAGAAGCGTCTTTCCCCGGTGCCGGGGTCGCGCGTGAATCCCACCCCCGTGGCGCAGTCGCCGCCCATGTTGCCGAACACCATGGCCTGCACGGTGCAGGCCGTGCCCAGGGAATCGGGGATGCGGCTCTGCTTGCGGTAGGCGATGGCGCGGGGATTATTCCAGGACTCAAAGACAGCGGTAACCGCCATGCGCAGCTGGTCCCAGGGATTCTGCGGGAAAGGGAATCCCGCCTGCTCGATGTATATCTCCTTGGAGATGTCGACCAGTTTCTTGAGGCTCTGGGTGGAAAGTTCCGAGTCCTCCTTGACGCGGCCCCTGGTCTTGATGGAGCGCAGCGCCGTCTCGAAATGATCCTTGTCGATGCCCTTGACCACGTTGCCGAACATCGCGATGAATCGCCGATAGCAGTCCCAGGCAAAACGCGGGTTGCGGGTCTGAGCCTCGAGGCCTTGGATGGTCCGGTCGTTCAAGCCCAGGTCTAGTATGGTGTCCATCATCCCGGGCATGGAAAATTTGGCTCCGGAGCGCACCGAAACGAGGAGGGGGTTTGCCTCGTCGCCGAATTTCCGTCCCGCCGCCTTTTCGAGCGCGGCCATGGCGGCGATGAAGTCCTTCAAGACCTGCCGCGGAAGCGCCTGGGCCGAGCGCGCGGGATGGCGCATGGAAAACCGCGTCATCTTGCGCGCCTCGCGGCGCTGGTAATAGGCGCGGCAGACCTGCGTCGTGACGGTAAATCCGGGTGGAACGACGAGCCCGAGGCGGGACATCTCGAGGAGCCCGGCCCCTTTCCCGCCCAGGAGAGCCCGCAGCTCCTCGGGCTTGAGCCCTTTTAAGGAACGAACGTCCTTGGCATCGCAGAAGCAGTAGATGGTCTTCATGTCTCGCCCGCGGCTGATTATAACTAAAAAGAGTCCTAGAGAGTAAATAGGCCTAAAGACCTATTTGCTTGGCAGGAACAGGGAGGCTGCCACGCAGAGGGAGAGGACGGCGGCGATGAAGGCAAGGGAGAAACCGATGGAGATGGCGATGACGGAGGAGAGCATCATCTTCACGCCCACGAAGACGAGGATCGCGGAGATGCCGGCTTTAAGATAACGGAACATTCCGACCATGCCCGCCAGCAGGAAGTAGATGGCGCGCAGGCCCATCACCGCGAAGATGTTGGAGGTGTAGACGATGAATGGGTCCGGGGTGATGGCGATGACGGCCGGGATGGAGTCGAGGGCGAAGATGATGTCCGAGAATTCGACCATGAGCAAGGCGGCGAAAAGAGGCGTGGCGTGCAGCCGGCCGCCCAGACGCGTGAAGAAGGCTTGGTCTTTGATTTCTCCGGAGAGGGGCATGAATTTCTTAAGGGCTTTTAACGCCGGGTTGGCGCCGGGATCGTGCTGGTCCTCGGCCTGGAACGCCATCTTGAGCCCTGTGAAGACGAGGAGAATCCCGAAGACATAGATCATCCAGTGGAAGGTCCGGATGAGGGAGACTCCCACGAAAATGAAGAAGAAGCGCATGGCGATCGCTCCTAGGATGCCCCAGTGGAGAATGCGCGACTGGTACATGGGGGAAATGGAGAAATAGCTGAAGATCATGACGAAGACGAACATGTTGTCCACGCTGAGCGACTGCTCCAGGAGGTAGCCGGCGACGAATTGGAGGGCTTTTTCATGGCCAAGGCGGTAATGAACGCAGACAGCGAACGCCCCCGCCAGGGCGGCCCAAATCAGGCACCACAGCCCGGCTTCCCGCATCGAAATCACGTGGGCCCTGCGCTGGAAGAGGCCGAGGTCCACGGCCATCATGCCCAAGATCACCAGGGCAAAGCCGATCCATAAGGGATCTAGTGCCGGCATGAAATAAAAGATAACATTTTTGCCGGTTAATGAAGGAGCGAGGCTTGCCGGATCACATCGCGGTTTTCACTGACGGCGCCTGCCTGGGAAACCCCGGCCCCGGAGGCTGGGCCGCGGTCGTCTTGCATCCCAGAGGCCAGGTGCGCGAGCTCGGGGGCCGCTCGGCCCAGACCACCAACAACCGGATGGAGCTGGCGGCCGCCATAGCGGCCTTCAGGGCGTTGAAGGAAGAGACTTTCCCCATGACGGTCTACGCCGACTCGAAATACGTGATCCTCGGCATCACCTCGTGGATCGCGTCGTGGAAGCGCCGCGGCTGGCGCACGGCCTCCGGGGAGGGCGTGCTCAACCGCGATCTTTGGCAGGAGCTCGACGCCCGGGTGGCCGCCTACCGCGGGCCCATCGCTTGGGAATACGTGCGCGGCCACAGCGGGGTTCCGGGCAACGAGCGCTGCGACGCCTTGGCCGTTTCCTTCGCGCAGGGGGCGCCCCTCACCCTCTACAAGGGCCATGTTTCGGGCTACGAGATTTCGCTGCTTCCCTTGCCCTGAGCCGCCGGAGCGGCGAGAGCCAAACCCCAAAGCGCCAGCCAAAAAAGGTGGGAGCCCGCGCCCGCCGTCCACAGGAACCATTCCAGGCGCCCCATCACGGCCAGAAGCAGGACCACGTAAACGTAGTCTCGGCTGGCCAGACGCTCGATCGCCTCGGGGAGGGGTCGGCGGCGGTTTTCAGGCAGGCGCAGGATCAGCCACCAGACGCTGGCCATGCAGAGAATAAGCCCGGAGACGAGGAGCGCTCCCGGCGCCAGGAACCCGAAAGACGGATCGGCCCGGTGCAGTCCCCATGGAATGGCCGCGAAGGTGGCCAGATGGCAGAGGTGGTCCGCGGCGAGGTCGTAAGCTCCGCCCCAGGGGCTTGCCAAGAGCTTGAGCCGGGCGATCTCGCCGTCGCAGCCGTCCAAGATGCAGCTGATCCAGAGGAGAAAGGCGCCGGCCGTCTGCCAGGCGTAGAGGCCGGTGGCCAGGCCCGCGGCGCCCATAAGACCGAGGAGGAAGCCGGCCGTGGTGATTTGGTTCGGGGTGACGGACGTCTTGAGGAGGCGCTTGGAGAGGGCGATGGAAAGGCGCCTGTCCCAGCGCGCCAAATAGCCGTCGGTGGGGCTTGCCAAGGCGCCATAGAGGGAATTCTCCGCCTCGAGCACCGAGTCCCGATCCCGGGCCGGCTGCCAGCCGCGGTCGACGCGGCGGGAGGCCAGGGCGGCGCTCAAGGCTCTTCTGGCGACCGCGCCGGCGGTCGCCACACCGGACATCATGGCGCCGGCCCGGGGGAGGTAGACGGCGACGATTTCCCCATCCGAAAGCCAAGCCCGCCCCTCTTCCCCTGTCCCGGCTTCCTTCAGGAATTTCTTAAGGGCGAGCTCTCGGGGAAATCCCCCGGACGAAACAACGAGCAATGGCTTTTCGGCCGCGAGAAGACGGGCCGCCGGCTCCCCGTTGGCGCAGGCCAGGGGCAAAGACAGCCTCTCAAGCTGCCTGCGCCATAAGCCATTGAAGTCCGCGTCTGGATCGCAGAAAATGATGCGCGCGCAAGAAAGCTCCCGCGCGGCCTGATGGGCCGTGCGCAGGGCTGCCGGAAGGCCGGCCACCATGCGTGATCGGCCGGCCTCGGGCAGGAGGACTTGCAGCGCGCCTTCCAAGGGCATAAGACCATCATTATACTATTCCCGTCCCTTCTCCAGGGAGAGCAAGCCTTCCTTGGTCTTTCCCGCCTTCATTTGGAAAACCCCGAGATTGTGCCAAGCCGCGGCGTCGGGCCGCAGGGCCAGCCGAGCCTGGGCGATCCGCAGGGCTTCCTGGATGCGTCCTGTTTGGCTGTAGAGGACTCCCAAGTCCATGTAGGGCTCTAAGTAGGCGGGGGCCAAGGCCAGGGCCTCCTTCAGCTCGGCCTCGGCTTCCGGATAAAGCCCGCGCTTGAGGCATTCGGCCCCCAGAGCCGCTCTAGCCCTGGGGTTTCGGGGGGCCGCCAGGGCGGTTTGCTTCCAGAGTTCGAGGGGGTCCAGGAACAGGGAAGAGCGGCGCCAATCCATGGCCGCATAAAGGAAAGCCAAGGCCCCCAATGCTATCGGAGCATAGGTTCGCCGGTCGGCTTTTATTAAGGAACAGAAGCGAACGAGCAGGAGGAAAAAGCCCGCGCTTGCCAGGTATAGATAACGGTCAGCGACCAGGCTGAAGTTGAAGAGTGGAATAATGTTGAGGAAAGGCAGTAAGGAGAGGCTCATCAAGGCCGCAGCTTTTCCCAAGAGGTGGTCTTTGCGCAAGAGCGCTGCGGCCATCATGGCGCAGGCGCCTAGGCCGGCCGGGATAAGCAGCGCCTCCAGGGAGGGCCAAGGCCCGACCGGGGCCAGCGAGTGTTCAAGCCCGGGGTTCCAGGGGAGGGGGAACTGGGACGCCAGCCAGAGGCCTATTTTCCCCGAGGTCAGCGCGTGGCGCCCGAGGCTTCCTCCCATCAGGGGCTCCAGCGGCCGCGGGGCCGGGCCCAGGCGCAGGGCGACATAGGCCGAGGCGATCACGCCCCAACCCGCCCAGAGCCTGGCGTCGGGCACCGGTTTTTTTGACTTTCCGCCGGCCGCGGCCGCCAGGAGGGGGATGAGGAGCGCGGTTTCCTTGCACAAGAGCGCGAAGGCGAAAAGGGCCCAGCAGGCCGCGAGCACCGCGGCGGACAAGGCCTTCTCGTCCTCGAGTATGTTGAGGACAAGGAGTGCCGCCAAAGCGACCTCCAGATGGGTCTTGAAGGTGGACAGGGCCAGGACCTCGACGTGGGCCGGATACAGGGCGAAGAGGAGGGCGCCCCAAAAAGCCAGGCTCTTGTCGCCGGGCCAACGGCGCAGGAGGGCCAGGAGAAGGCAGGCGTTGGCGGCGTGGAGGACGAGGCTCGAGCCGCGGTAAATCCAGGGCTGGGCCCCGGCCCAAGAGTAGAGGATGCGGTGTTCAAGGGCTATCAGAGGCTCGTAGGCCAGGCTCGGGTCCGGGCGCAGCAGCAGGGTCTTCCAGCCCGGCCAGGGGCCCGTCACCAAGGGATTGCCCAGGACATAGCGCAGGTCGTCGTAGACGAAGGGGGCTTGAACCAGGAAGGCGAAGGCAACGGCGACGACGGCGAAGAGGCCGAGGCATTCCCAGCCCGGACTTCTCTCCTTGGGAAGCATTCAAGTATGTTAAAATATACTTTTATGGCGATCAATCGCCTTCTAAGCCGCAGGAGCAGCGGCCTTCTCCTGCATCCCACGTCGCTACCGGGCCCCCACGGAGCAGGCGATTTGGGCCCGTGCGCCTATCAATTCGCGGATTTCCTGGCCGAGTCCGGGCAAAGCTTGTGGCAGATGCTGCCGGTGGGCCCGACCGGCCCCGGCAATTCTCCCTACAGCTCTCCCTCGTCTTTCGCCGGTAACCCGTGGCTGATCAGCTTGGAGCTCATGGCCCGGGAGGGCTTTCTCGATGAAGCCGACATCGTGGGCGCGCCGGCGTTTCCTCCCGGCCGCGCGGACTACCGGGCCGCGGCCCATTACAAGGAGCCGCGCCTGCGCCAGGCATTCTCGCGCTTCATGAGCCGGGCGACCTCCGAGCACTGGGACGCCTTCAGGGCTTTTTACAACAAGAACCACGACTGGGTGGATGAATATTCCCTGTTCTGCGCCCTCAAGGAGAAGCACGGCGGGGCTCCCTGGGTGGATTGGGAGCCGATGTTCCGCAAGCGCGAGTTCCGGAACTGGGGCCAAGACGCGTTGAGGAACCTCTTCGAGAGCGCGACCTACCATCAATTCCTGCAGTTTCTTTTTGACCGGCAATGGCAGGCTCTGCGCTGTTATGCCGCTTCCCGGGGCGTGCGCTTGATCGGGGACGTTCCCATCTACGCGGCCCATGAAAGCGCCGACGTCTGGGCCTGCCAGGAGGTGTTCCACCTGGGGGCCGACGGTCGCCCCAGCCTTATGGCCGGTGTTCCTCCCGACTACTTCAGCCAGACCGGCCAGCTGTGGGGCAACCCCTTGTACCGCTGGGACGAGCTTGCCCGGCGCGGCTACGACTGGTGGATCGCGCGGCTCAAGATCGCGGCCCGGCGCTTCGACGCGGTGCGCTTGGACCATTTTATCGGCTTCCAAAGATACTGGGAAATCCCGGCCTCGGCCAAGACCGCCAAGGAAGGGCGCTGGGTCCCGGGCCCGCAGGCCGCGTTTTTCGAAAAGGCTCTCCCGCAGCTGCCGGAACTGGAGCTCATCGCCGAGGACTTGGGTTGTCTCACTACCGAGGTTTCGGCGCTGCGGGACCGCTTCGGCCTGCCCGGGATGCGCGTCCTCCAGTTCGCTTTCGGCGCCGACGAGCAGGCCGAGAATTTCCTGCCGCCCCGCTATCCAGAACGCTGCGTGGCCTACACCGGGACTCATGACAACGACACCGTGGTCGGCTGGTTCAACGACGACGGCTCAGGGCCCGGCTCCCGCTCGCCCGAGCAGGCCCGCAAGGAGCGCGCCGAGGCTCTGCGCTACCTCGGCGGCGACGGCAGGGAGATTCACTGGGACATGATCGCGGCGGTTTTTAAGTCCACCGCCAACACGGCCATCGTTCCGGTCCAGGATGTTTTGGGCCTGGGCGGCGAGGCGCGCATGAATTATCCGGGAGTGGCCGAGGGCAACTGGGAATGGCGCCTTCTGCCCGGGCAGTTGGGTCAAGCCGCGGCAGGCAGGCTCAGGGCCTTGGCCGAGGCCAGCGAGAGAGTGGCGAGGCAGGCGCAAGAGGCATGAACGATATGGTCGGCCAGAAGCCATTCCTGCTCACGGACGATGACCTTCATTGGTTCAACGAAGGCAGGCATTCCCGCCTTTATGAGAAGATGGGCGCTCACCTCTTCGTTCTTGACGGAAAGCCGGGGCTCCTGTTTTCCGTCTGGGCTCCCAACGCCAAGAAAGTCTCCGTCATCGGGGATTTCAACGGCTGGAACCGCGCGAAAAATCCCCTCAAGTGCCGGGGCAGCTCTGGAATTTGGGAGGGGTTCGTGCCGAACATCGGGCGCGGGGCCTTGTATAAATACTGCATCGTCGCCCAGAACGAGAACCAGAGGTTGGAGAAGTCTGATCCCTTCGCCTTCTTCCATGAGGTCGCGCCTAAGTCCGCTTCCGTGGCCTGGGACTTGGAATACGGCTGGGGGGACCGGGCCTGGATGGGCCAAAGAGCCAGGCGCAACAGCCTCGAGGCCCCGATATCCATTTACGAGGTCCATCTGGGCTCTTGGCGGCGGGCCCCCGGGGAAACCCGATTCCTGACCTATAGGGAACTAGCGCTTCCCTTGGCGGAATACGCGCGCGAAATGGGGTTTACCCATGTTGAATTCCTCCCCCTTATGGAGCACCCTTTCTACGGCTCCTGGGGCTACCAGACCTTGGGCTACTTCGCGCCCACCGCCCGCTACGGCAGCCCCCAGGATTTCATGTTCCTCATCGACACTTTGCACCAGCACGGCCTGGCCGTGATCCTGGACTGGGTCCCTTCCCATTTTCCCAATGACGGCCACGGCCTGGCTCTCTTCGACGGCACCCATCTTTACGAGCACGCCGATCCCCGCCAAGGCTTTCACCCCGACTGGAAGAGCTGCATTTTCAATTACGGCCGCAACGAGATTCGCTCCTTCCTCGTCAGCAACGCCTTGTTTTGGCTCGACCGCTACCACGCCGACGGGCTCAGGGTGGACGCGGTGGCCTCCATGCTGTACCTGGACTATTCAAGGAAGGAAGGCGAATGGATCCCGAATCTCTACGGGGGACGCGAAAACCTGGAGGCCATCTCTTTTCTAAGGCAGCTCAACGAGGAGATATACAAGAGCTATCCGGGCGCGCAGACCTTCGCAGAGGAGTCCACCGCTTGGCCCCTGGTCTCGCGGCCGACTTATGCCGGGGGGCTCGGCTTCGGGCTCAAATGGGACATGGGTTGGATGCACGACACCTTGGAGTACATGAGGAAGGAGCCCGTGCACCGCAAATTCCATCATGACCGCGCCACTTTCCGGATGATTTACGCCTTTCACGAGAATTTCGTCCTGCCCCTGTCACACGACGAGGCGGTCCACGGCAAGGGGTCGCTGTTGAGCCAGATGCCGGGAGACGACTGGCAGAAGTTCGCCAACCTAAGGCTCCTTCTCGGCAACATGTACGCCCACTCCGGCAAGAAGCTGGTCTTCATGGGAACCGAGCTCGCCCCATGGCGCGAGTGGAACCACGACGAGAGCTTGGAATGGCGCCTGGCGGAATACGACAAGCATTCCGGAATCCAGAAGTGGCTGCGGGACCTCAACCGCGCCTACGCCGGCGAGCCGGCTCTTCACGAGCTCGATTGCGAGCCCGCTGGGTTCGAGTGGGTGGACTGCCTCGACGGCGACCAAAGCACCTTGAGCTTCTTGCGCAAGTCCAGGTCGGGCGAGGCGGTTCTGGTCGTTTTCAACTTCACTCCCGTTCCGCGCTTCGGCTTCAAGGTGGGGGCGGCGCGCGCGGGCTCGTGGAAGGAAATCTTAAACAGCGATGCCGCCTGCTACGGGGGCAGCGGCCTGGGCAACCTCGGCGCCGTCGAGGCGAGAGCGGAGCCGGCCCACGGCCGGCCCTGCTTGCTTGAAGTCACCTTGCCGCCCCTGGCCGTGCTGTTCTTCAAGAGCGTCCTTCCGGCGAAATAAGCTACAGCAGGCTGTCCTCGAGCGTTTCGCGCCACGCCGGCCAGCGCGAGGCCAGCCAATCGTAGAGCTCCAGGGAAAATACTCCGGCGTTGGTGGCGACCGCCAGGCCCCCGTCCAAATCTCCGATGAAGTTGGCCTCGAGGACTTGGACGAGTCCCCGCGGCTCGGGATAGGGGTGAAGGGGAGCCCAGCTCTTGTCATTGCCGCGAATAAATACGCCGCGGCCGGTCGCGGCGTAATGCCTTCCCGACCATTTTGCAAGGCGCGGGGCCCTTGCGTTTCTGGGCCTCGGAAGATCAGTGGCCAGTTCCCAGCCTCCATTGAGAACCCATATATGGCCGGAATTCGCCGCATGCAGGACTCCGTCTATGAATCCAATTTCATAGCAGGGCAGATCCCCCGGCCAGGGGATGAGGTCGTGCCTTCCTTCCTTTATAACGTGGAGGCCGGACTCCCCGGCCAGGTAGAATTGGCTTGCGTTCTTGGCCATGGCGTAGACCCACGGCTCCGGCAGAGGCATGACGAGCTTCCACTTGAGCCGCTCCAGAATCGGCAAGGGGAGGAGGCGGTCGGCCGCGCCTTGGGCGCGGCCCGCAAGCGCGAGCCCGGCCGCGGCTAAAATCAAGCGGGGAAGAGCGTTCATTTGTTCTCTGCCGCTGCTGCGACTGGTCGCGGTCATATCGAGAAAGCCATTAGATAAAATTTCGGCGGCCCCGAGCTGGGCCTTTCGGCCCAATCCATTCTGGGCCCAATGCGCACGCCCGCTTGGGTCCTTGGCTCCAATCGGCCGAAAGAGTCATTTCCTAGAATGAGTCGGCTTTAGAGTCTGTTCCAAGGAGAGATAAATGAAGAATTTGTCCATGACGTTGAGCCTCGCTTTGGTCGCCCAAAACGCGTTCGGCGCCAATCCGGTCTTGCGCGCGTCCGCCGCCAAGCAGATGCCGCGCATGCCTGCCTCGCTCGTCACCGGCGGAGGCGTTCCCGTTCGATTTTTTGCTCCCGAGACGCGGGGAGCGATGACCCAGGTGAAGATATTTGCCTCTCCTGACCGGGCGCGCCAAGTTTTTTCCCGACAAATGGGCGTAGGCTCCCGCGCCGCGGCCGTGGATGGCTACCATGCCTTGGAGGTCTTGGGCCAGGAGTTAACCGTAGGAGCCCAGGGCGGCTCGGCCTCGGTGATTTATGACTCCGCCAAAAAAGGGCCGGATGGCTCCGGCCTGGCCCCGGGCTCGGGCGGCTTCTCGGGCCAAGGCGGCGCTGGCGGCAGCGAGGGCGGGCGCGGCGGCAACGACAGCGGCAATGGCCGCGGCGGCAACGGCGGGAGCGCTTCCGACGGCTCCGATTTGCCCGATGGAGAGATGAAGGCCGCGATGGTGGCCGTGCACGCGGTTTTCGAAAAAACCGAGGATCAGAGCCCGGCTTTCACGGCCGAGGAGTTGGGAGAGCTCAATAACCGCATGACCTATCTTTTGGACATGCCGCCCTCCAATTGGCGGGAGCTGCGCAAGCTCGAGACAGAGGCCTTCAGAGAGGAAGTCTCGAGGATCGGGGATTATTTCTCCATGAATCGCATAGTGGACGGGGCCGAGCAGGCTAGCCATAGTTCCGGTATGCTGGTCGCGGCGTTGGACGGCGTTCTCGAACGGGAGCCTGGAGAGTCCGGCCTGGAAAAGAGCTTCCTCGTGATCGGGCGGGGGCTTGAAACGGAAATATACCGGAAAAGGCCTATTGCCCAGAAGAGGATAGACGCGTTGACAGGGCAATTCGGCCGATTCCTGAAGCTCGGGAGAGGCGAACTCCTCGAGATGCCGCCCGAGGCGGCGATGTTCATGTGGCAATTTTCGACCATGACAGAGATATGGTTCTCCGCCAATCCTAAAGGAAGAGATGTGGCGGCCCTGATTCAGGCGAGCGGGGATATGCGGCGTAAGCTTGAGAAGCTTTTCGGAGGCCCTTTGGATCCGGATGGGACAGTGTTCGCAAGGGTGGAGGAGGTCAGCGACGCGAATTTGGAGGATTTGCGTTCCCACCTCAATGATTTGGGCGTGAAAGGCGTTGAAACCCGGCGCGCTCGCGGAAGGATCGAGGTCTGGGTGGGAGAGGGGGACACCGAGGGAAAATACAAGGCGGAAGTGTTCCTGCGCCTCGATCCCCGCTGGGGCGGCCTCTACGCGGCCGGTCGGGTCAAGGTGTACGTGCTTAGAACCGACGTCCGCGTTCCCGACACGCGCAAGGGACTTGCGGCCGTCCCTCTTGGCGCGGGCTTGCAGGGCTATGAGGGGATTGGAATTCCCGCTCAAGACCCGGCCGATGGCCAAAACGAGGCGGCCATGAAGCGGGGCGCGGCCGAAATGGCCAAGGATTATGTTGGTGGCCACAGGAAGCCTCTCGGCCTGCGCCCGCGCGACCCCCTTCCCAGAGTAAGGAAGGTGGCGATAACCCATATCGCTTCTCGAACCAGGGGAGAGCCCTTCGACATCGTCATGGCCCGGGTTGAATTTGCCCGCCAGAGCCACCAAGGCATACCGGTCGAAGGAAGCGAGATCGTGGTCAACATCGAGTTTCCCGACAGGGTCCTGAACTCCTCCGGCAAACGGCATCTTTTCGTGACTGGTGAAATCCCGGAAAGGCCGGGCCTCTCCGAGGCGGAGGCGCGCCATGGCTTGGTCGGCCAGGTGCTGCACTATGGCTTCATAGGCCGCAGGCTCGGGAGCTACACCGTCTCCCTGGCCGACATCGGCGAAGGAAAGAAGGTCATCATCGAATCCCCGGAGCAGGCGGGAAAATTCATCCTGGTCTGGAAGTTCCGCGTGGGCAAGGCTATGAAATGGGACGTATATGTCGACGCCGACACAGGAGAGATGGTCCGGACACGACCGTTGTTCCAGAGTTAGGATTACAAGGAATCAATCTTCAAAGGCCGGCGGTTCAACCGCCGGCCTTTTTTACCGCCGGCGGCGCAGTTGGCGGAAGCGGCTCCAGTTGAGGTCCCGGAAGGAGCGCGGCTTCGGGGCTTTAAGGAGAGGGGGGACGGAGTAGGCGAAATTCGGCAGCATGGCCCTCGGGAAAACGATTCCTACGAAGCGCTCGATCGCGCTCAGGAAGGGCTGCTCGTCCGGGGACATCAAGGTGATGGCATCACCCACCCCGTAAGCCCGCGCCGTGCGCCCCACGCGGTGCACGTAATCCTCGGGGTGGCGCGGCAGGTCGTAATTGACCACGTGGCTGATCTCGCGCACGTCGATGCCGCGCGCCGCGATGTCGGTGGCGACCAAAATCTGGGTGCGGCCCCCGCGGAAGTCCTCCATGGCGTTGGTCCTCTGGCCTTGGGTGCGGTTGGCGTGAAGAACCCCGATCGAAAATCCCTTGTCCTTGAGTCTTCTGGCCAGGCGATCGGCCCCGTGTTTGGTCCGGCAGAACACCACTCCCGAGCGGATCTGGGTCGCCTGAAGGATCGCGACGAGAAGCTCGGTTTTCTGCTGCTGGGTCACGGGATAGACCACTTGGCTGATGCCCTCGGCCACGGAGGTGGGGCGGGAAATCTCGATGCGGCGGGGCTGGCGCAGGGCGAAGGAGGCGATGCGCTCGATCTCGGGCACCAAGGTCGCGGAGAACATCATGGTCTGGCGCTCGCGCGGCAGGCGGCCCAGGATGTTCCTGATGGCGGGAAGAAAACCCATGTCGAGCATGCGGTCCGCCTCGTCCAAGACCAAATTCTCGATGCGGTCCATGCGCACCGTCCCCTGCTGGAGATGGTCCAAAAGCCTGCCTGGGGTCGCGATGATGATCTGGGCGCCCTGGGCCAGGGCCTGCCTTTGGCCGTGGTAGCCCACTCCTCCGATGACCACGGCGACCTTAAAGGGGGTGAAGCGTCCGCAGTCGCGGAAAGTCGTCTCGACTTGGGCCGCGAGCTCCCGGGTGGGGACGATGACCAGGGCCCTCACCCCTGGGCGGGGGGTCTCCAGCATTCGGTTGAGGATCGGGAGGACGTAGGCCGCGGTTTTCCCGCTCCCGGTCTGGGCGCAGCCCAGGAGATCGAGTCCCTGCAATGCCAGGGGGATGGATTGGCCCTGGATGGGGGTGGGATCGGTGAACCCCATCGCCTTGACGCCCTTGACCAGATCCTGATGAAGCCCTAATTGGGAAAATGGCATTTTGGATGGCTAGGCGTTAGGGACGGGTCCGGCCACGGGAAAGTACTCGATTTCCATGCGGCACTTGATCTCGCAGCCGCAGGTCTCGACCGAGGAGGCGTACAGGGCCTCCGGGCATTTGGCGCCGCTCTCGGAAAGGGGGAACTGGGCCGCTATGGTCTCGGCCGCCTTGAGCGCGAAGTTGAAAGTGCCGTGGCCGCAGCGCCCTGGGCAGGGCACGGTGAAGATCGCGGCGTCCGAAGGGGCCAGGGAGAGGTCCCTCTCCTCCAGGATGTGCTGCCGGGCGTCCATGAACGTCAGGTGGATGCGCATCTGCTTGACCGAGGGAAACTTCGAGCCCAGGAGACCCACCAGCCGGGCGGGATTTTCGGCGTTCCGGGCGCGGAGCACCTTTTCCTGGTTTTTATTGGGCCCCTGGGGCCCCCTGCGCTTCTTGAAATGTCCTGCCATGTTGGTTCCTCTTGGCTATATCGTAGCATTTAATCCGGAGCTGGTGCTCCGAGCGCGCCATAATGCGCGTTGTGGCCGGTCGATTTTGAAGCGAGCCGAGGCGCGCGGGTCTCAGCCGCCCCCGGCGTAGGCGCATCCGGGATCGGAGGCCATGTAGTCGCTCGTCATCGCGTAAGCCCGGGCCCGGGAGCCGCCGCACATGGAGGCGAACTCGCAAGTCCCGCATTTGCCCATGAGCCGGCCCGGGTCGCGCAATTCAAGGAATAGGGGGGAGCCGCGATAGACCTCGGAGAGCTTTTGCCGACGCAGGTTCCCGGCGGGTATGGGGAGAAAGCCAGAGGGGCAGATGTTTCCCATGTGATCGATGAATACGATCCCCTTGCCCGCGTTCACGGCCTGAGGAGACATCCCCAGGCTCCCGTTGATCCCGCGCGGGCGCGCCACGATGCGGCGGATACGCTCCGCCGCGCTCCCTTCGCAGCGGGGCGCTGCCAGCTCCTTCTGTATGACGAAGCGGCGGTAATGCTGGGCCTCGGTGAGCTTGACGATGAAGGAGTCCTCGTAGTTCAAGCGATAGAGGCGGTCGAAGACGAGCTCGAATTGTTCTGCAGAAAGCCCTCCCAGGGCTTGGCCCCGGCCCATCGGTATCAGGAAGAAGACCTCCCAGAAAGCCACCTTGGCGGCCTTCGTCAAGGCCACCATGTCTTCGAGATAGGGAAAATTCCAGGCCGCGAAGCAGGTGTTGATCTGAAGGGAGAGCCCCTCTTCGTGGACCATGGCTATGGCTTCCATGGTCCGGTCGAAGGCGCCGGCGATCCCACGGAAGGAGTCATGCAGCCTCGCCGTCGGCCCGTCCACGCTGAAGGCGATCTGGTCGAGCCCCGCCTCCTTGAGGCCGCGGATCCTCTCTCTTGTGATGTTGTCTGTCGCCGCGGGAATGGTCCCCAGGCGCAGCCCCTGCTTGCGCCCGTGTCGGATCAGCTCCTCCAAGTCCGGGCGGTTCAGGGGATCTCCGCCGGAGAAGATCACGATGGGGGTCCCCATCTCGGCGACCTGGTCAAGCAGGCCCTTGCCCTCGGCCGTGTCGAGCTCGCGGGCGTCCCGACCCAGGACCGCCTCCGCCCGGCAATGCTGGCAGGCCAGAGCGCAGGAGCGGGTGGTCTCCCAGATGACCAGGAAGGGGGCCTGGTTGAAGTCTATGCCTTGGCGCGGCGCCGAGTCTCTCATCCAATAGATGTAATTTGCAACAAAACTGCCACGGCCGAGCTCCCCGCCCCATGATCTTGATTGTCACGGGGACGTTATGATACTGTAACGCTGACGCCGTGACGGCGTCGTCCTGCGTGTGCTACGTTGGAAGCCGGTGAGAATCCGGCACGGTACCGCCACTGTAAACGGGGAGCCAACCGCTGATGGCCACTGTCCTTGATGTTGAGGATGGGAAGGTGCGGGAAAGCGACGATCCGTAAGTCAGTAGACATGCGCGCGGGGTATCCTTCGAGTTTTTAAGGAGGCCGCTTGGTTGGCTCAACTTGTATCGTCCTCTCCGGTCTATCCGCCGCCGTTGTTTCGACGCTTGCCTTGCCGGTCGACGTTCACCCAGTTTAATTATGGAACTCCCATCAGGACCGGCTCGCATCAAAAAGTGCAGCCACTGCGGAGTTGGTCTGATCTGCGGGCCAACGGCAGGCAAGGCGGGCTGTTGGTGCGAGGACCTTCCTCACATCCTGTCTTTCACCGGAGCAGACTGCGTATGTCCGAAGTGCGCCGCAATGGAAGTCGAACGCCTGGAAAAAATAAACGCCATCAAGGAGACACCATGAAACTCTCAGCAAGGGCTTATCTCGGGATCGTTTTTCTCGCCGCTCTGTCGAGGCTGGTTCCGCATCCTCCGAACTTCACCGTGATCGGCTCGCTGGCTTTGTTCGGGGGAGCCTGCTTCGAGGAAGGCCTCATGGCTTTTCTCGTTCCGTTGGCGGCGCTGTTCCTCTCCGACGCCGTCATTGGATTTTACAAAGAGATGCCTGCAGTCTATCTGAGTTTTGCCCTGACCACGATTCTCGGTCGGCGGATGAAAGGAAACAGGCGCAGCGCGCAGGTTGCCCAGTTGGCCTTTCTCAGCGCCGTCATGTTCTATCTCATTACGAATTTCGGGGTATGGGCGTGCGGAGGCATGTATCCACGCACGCCCCAAGGACTGATCATGTGCTATGTCGCCGCTCTCCCTTTCTTCGGGAATACTTTGGCGAGTACGATCCTCTACTCCGCCGTCCTTTTTGGCGCCGCTGATTTGGCGGACCGACTGATTTTGGCGACCGCATGACCCCGGAAAGAATGTCGCGTAAGAGGCCAGCCAAAGAGCAGGTCGTCTTGTCCTGGAGCGGGGGCAAGGACAGCGCCATGGCAGCGTATCACTTGCGTGCGTCCCAAAAATACGAGATCGCGGCGCTCATGACGACGCTGACTGTGGGATTCGACCGGGTCAGCATGCATGGAGTGCGGCGGGAGCTTCTGGAGCGGCAGGCCGAGTCTTTGGGAATTCCGCTGCACACGATCATGATCCCTCAGGATTGTCCCAATGAGATCTACGAGGCGCGCCTGCGGGAGGTCCTCGGCCGATTCAAAGCTCAGGGGATCACGAAGGTCGCCTTCGGAGACTTGTTTCTCGAAGATCTGAGACAGTATCGGGATGAGCACCTTGCGCGAATAGGGATGACCGGAGTTTACCCGCTCTGGATGCGCGATACCGAGGAGCTGGCGAGGACTTTCATCGGCCTGGGGTTCAAGGCGATCCTCTCCTGCGTCGATACGCGGGCGATCGACGCTTCGTTCGCAGGCCGGGAAATAGACTGCGGCCTGCTTGGTGACCTGCCCGAGAGCGCCGACCCTTGCGGGGAATACGGCGAGTATCACTCGTTCGTGTACGTCGGGCCTATCTTCAAGAAGGCGATCGCGTGCAGAGCGGGCAAGAAGGTTCTGCGTGCCCAGCGGTTCAATTACTGCGACATCGTTCCAGAATAGAATAACTCGGGCACGAGCGGACACTTCTTGGGATCGTCCGACAGTAAGGCATTCCCCTAGAAGTTGCGTCGATAATTTGCGACCTCCAGGTTTTGTGCCCAGAGATTTTGGGCAAACAAAGACCCAGACCATGCGGTCCGGGTCTCAGTTCTCTCGTCGAGCAATTACGAAAACGGTTGCGGGGGCCCGATATTACCTCTGCGGAATATGTTAATTTTGCCCTTAAGGTAGCTGATAAGGACTTCCTCCGCCAAGAAGGAATTCCATGTCTAACGTCCACACGAAGCAGTACCAGGAGTTTTTGCGAAAGCTGCGGAAGGCTCGGCTTGACGCCGGGCTTACCCAGGCCCAAATCGCTAAGGACTTGGAGAAGCCACAGGCTTTCGTCTCGAAGTGTGAAGCTGGTGAGCGGCGGGTGGACTTTCTCGGAGCTTCAAGCATTTGCGGCGCTGTATAAGCGCCCCTTGCAGTGTTTCCAGTCTTAATTCTACTCGGTTCTCTCTGGTCGTTGCTGCCCTCCGTCGGAATTGTCTCCTTCTCGTGACAAGGCATCAATAAAATCCTAAAATTCCTAGCTGTCTTCGTCTCTTTTTTCTTTTGCAATGAATCCTGAAATCGCTGAAGACATACCATGAAACGCGCAAGCAAGCCCACGAAAGCTCGGAAACGAATAAGTAAGCCTGAGCAAGCTCCTGTCCCCTCCCGAATAGGGAATGTGGGACTTTCGAATGCAAAGAAGGCCAAGCAGGATGAGTTTTACACGCAGCTTAGCGATATCGAAAATGAGCTGAAGTACTACAAAGCGCAGCTTCGCGGCAAGACGATTCTTTGCAACTGCGACGACCCATTTGAGAGCAACTTCTTTAGGTATTTCGCACTCAACTTCAATATGCTCGGCCTCAAAAAGCTCATCGCCACGAGCTATGTGAAGTCTCCCATCGCTGGCGGGCAGTTGCCGCTTCTCGATATCGAAGGGCTCAAGCCTGACGGTAAAGAACCCTACGCGATAGAAATCAAAGAGGTGCCAGACCATAAACGGCGCGGCGCGACTGACCTCGCTGATGTTGAGTATCTCTTGAAGCGCAACGCAAACACATCACGGCCCCTCAAAGGTAATGATATCTATGACGCGGGTGACTTTCGCAGCCGCGAGTGCGTCGAACTATTGAAGCAGGCGGATATCGTCATCACCAATCCCCCGTTCTCACTGTTCCGCGAATACCTGGCGCAATTGATAGCTCATGATAAGCAGTTTTTGGTTATCGGTAATAAAAACGCACTTCATTACAAAGAGATTTTTAACTTCATAAAAGAGAATAAACTTTGGCCGGGCGTTCGGCCATTTTCCGGTGGCATGTGGTTTCTCGCCGACTATATGGGGAAGTACGAAAAGGTTGTAGATGGCGTGAAGCTGATAAATGTTCCGGCGATTTGGCTCACCAACATGGATAACCCAAAGCGCCATGAACAATTGCCGCTCTATAAAAAATACTCGCCCGCCCAATATCCAAAGTATGACAACTACGATGCCATTGAAGTCGGCCAGACTGCGGAAATCCCCTGCGACTATGATGGATTAATGGGTGTTCCTGATGCGTTTCTAGATAAATTCAATCCCGAACAGTTTGAGCTCATCGGTATACCATTCGGAAATTTAGGCAAAGAAATTGGTGTGAAGAAAAATTATCGTGGCCGAACGGACATTGCGATAACGAAGGACGGGAAATCGCGGTGCCCGTATTCAAGGATAATCATCAGACGTATTGTCGCTCGCACGCGCAAGGATTAGGGTCCATGGAAATTACCCCCAAAAATATCAAGGTATCTGAACTTGTCGCGGGCTATGAGGATAAGGCGGAAGAGGGGGTGCGTGGATACAGCGGTCGCCTAAACATTCGCCCCGCTTATCAGCGCGAATTCATCTACAAGGATAAGCAACGCAACGAAGTCATTCACACCGTTCGTAAAGGGTTTCCGCTCAACTCGATGTACTGGGTGAAGGCGGGTAATGGCTTTGAATTATTGGACGGGCAACAGCGCACTGTCAGCATCTGCCAGTACGTGCATGGCGACTTCTCGGTGGAGGTTGATGGCTCGCCAATGAATTTTGGCAACCTCACTAAAAATAAGAAACAGGAGATTCTGGACTACGAGCTTTTTGTGTATGTGTGCGAGGGAACGGATAGCGATAAGCTTGACTGGTTTAAAATCATCAACACCGCAGGTGAAAGACTGAGCAACCAGGAGGCGCGCAATGCCATTTACACCGGCCCTTGGCTTGCGGATGCGAAGCGATGGTTTTCCAAAACAGGTGCTCCAGCAGTTCGAGATGGACGGGATAAGCTCGTCAGTGGTTCGCCGATTCGGCAAGAGGTCCTAGAAACTGCACTCGATTGGATCTCCGGCGGGAACATTGACGACTACATGAGCAAACACCAAATGGAAAAAGACGCACAGGAGCTGTGGCAGTATTGGCAGGCGGTCTTTGATTGGGTTAATCGCGTGTTCCCGAATCAAGATAGCGGGCGAACAAAACTGATGAAAGGCTTGCCGTGGGGCGAGTTCTGCAATAAACATAAAGAGGACAGACTGGGCGCGGTGGCGCTGGAGAAGCGCATCATAGAGCTTATCGATGATGATGAGGTGGATAATAAGAGGGGCATCTACGAATATCTTTTGACGGGCAATGAAAAAACCTTAAGCCTGCGCGCGTTCGATGAGAAGGTGAAACAGAAAATTTATGCAAAGCAAAAGGGTAAATGCCCTACATGCAAGAAGGCCTTCGATATCAATGAAATGGAGGCGGATCATATTATCCCGTGGAGGAAGGGCGGCAAGACCACAGAAAGGAACTGCCAGATGCTCTGCATGATGGACAACCGGACGAAGAGCGGGAAGTAGGGGAAGTGCCAAATAAAAGCATGACTAGACTTGCTGACCAGATTCCCGCTTTCGACCAGCTCTTCAACCCGCTGCTTTAAGTCCTTCGGCAATTCTGCGGTCCGGCGTCACTAGGAATGCAAAGGAGATGGCAGATGGCTACACTTCAGGACGAAATCGAGAGAAAGCGCAAGGAGATTCAAACCGATGGCTACTCCATGTCTATCGGCGAATTTGTCCGGATGTACGAGGACAAAGAACTCGATATTCATCCCGAATTCCAGCGATTCTTCCGCTGGACTCCGCTTCAGAAGACGAAGTTGATTGAGTCAGTCATGCTTGGAATTCCGATCCCTTCGATCTTCGTTTCGCAACGTGAGGATGGGGTTTGGGAGGTCGTTGACGGACTTCAAAGGCTTTCTACGATTTTTGAATTCGTCGGCGCATTGCGTTCCGAGAAAGACGAGCCGCGGCCACCAAGCAAGTTGCTGGCTACAGACTACTTGCCTGGCCTCCGAGACAAGATGTGGAAAGGCTCCACGCCTGAAACTTCCTTCAGCCAGCCTCAGCGGCTGGCGTTTAAGCGGGAAAAGCTGGACGTCAAAATCATAAAGAAGGAGAGCGACCAACAGGCGAAATACGAGCTCTTCAGCCGACTAAATACTTTGGGATCATCGCTGTCTCACCAAGAGGTTCGCAACTGCATACTTATCATGGTGGATCGGCCCTTTTTTGAATGGCTGAATGAGATCGCATCCTACAAGCCTTTTCAGAATTGCCTCGGACTTTCTGATCGGCAAGTCGAGCAGCGCTACGATGTGGAGTTGGCGCTCCGATTCCTAGCCTACGCACGGTCGACGGCAGAGGAACTCGCATCAATGGAAGACGTTGGAGAATTCCTAACAAAGAAAATGATCCAACTCGCACAAGATGCGAGCTTTGACCGAACAGCGACAAAAGATGCCTTTGAGAAAACGTTTCTCCTCATCGAGCAGTCGGCCGGCGATGATGCTTTCCGAAGATATAATCCGGAAAAGAAGGTGTTTCAGGGAGGATTCCTGGTCTCTGCTTTCGAGGTCGTCGCGCTGGGTGTGGGAAAGACAATTGGCGATTGGACTGAGGCTGGATTCACCGATGCCAACAAGGCGAAGATGTTGGCGAAAATCAAGGATATCTGGCGAAACGAAGAATTCCGAAAATCCTCGGGGGCCGGTGTCAGAGGCACATCGAGGGCTCCTAAGTTGGTACCGCTCGGCGAGGCGCTCCTTAAGCCATAGCGGCTTATGAGTAGAACAGTCGAGGAGCTTCAGGAGAAGCTCGCCGGAGAACTGGCCTGGCGTCGAAGAGAGCTGTCCGGCATTCTTCTATCCATTGACGGGGCCACCGGTCTAGCACGACAACTCCATCTAAGGAGTGGTGTGGCATTGCTCTACGCTCATTGGGAGGGTCATATACGCGCATGCGCTGCAGCCTATGTTGAATTCTTGGATAATCAACGTTTAGAAACGGGCCGGCTAAAGGACAATTTTGTCGCGATGGCCAGCGCGTTCCGAGGGAAACTGTCATCGGTGGCGAATTCGAACAAGATAAAATTTCGAATCGAGCTGATTCGAGAGCTTCGCTTGTCCGAGAAATCTCAGGCTGAATTCCCGCCCAAATTGATCCCGAGTGCTGAGTCAAACCTGACCTATTCCGTTTTGAGCGAGTTCCTGCTGGCTTTGGATTTAGATCATAAGCCGTATGAGTTGAAGGCCAAGCTTATTGATGAGAAGCTTGTCGGAGATCGGAATCGAATTGCACATGGTCAGCATCTGACTGTAGATGTCCAGGAGTACAAGCAACTGCATGCCGACATCCTCTCCCTGATGGAGCTATTCTATACGCAGATCACGAATGCAGCCGCTAAGAAGGATTACCTTTTGCCGCCAGCGACGCTATAGTTGAAGCTGACGACTCTACCCTCATCTTACAACAGCGCGCCTGCTGCCACCAGGGACGATTTCCATCCGATCCATCGGGCTGAATTGGCGGTGCAGCTTGACCACGTCGCGATTGGCCAGCCTGACGTAGATCTTCACCATGTCCAACGTCGAGTGCCCGAGGATCTGCTGAAGGCTAAACGCGTCGCTGCCGTTTAGGATGTATTGAGTCGCGAACGTTAGGGCTTGGGGCCAATTTGGGCCAAAGCCAGCCAAATCCACTAAATCGCGATAAATAACCGCGCTCCCCATAAAACATAAAACTGCCTTGGAGTTTTTATATCTTTATAAATATTGTGCCGTTTTTGTCTGGGAATTCCGCTATAATTAATTAAATACAAATTAGGAGGTTTATCTAGAACCTATTAATTTAGAGTAATTTTTGGCTTCACCCGGGACCGCGCGTAAGAGCGCGGTAAGCTCACTCAGATAGCTGAGGGGCACATTGGAAACCGGATTGAAGCCGCTGATGTACCACGCTTCGGCGTGGGAAAGGCGGCATTCGATTCCTGGTTATTCCAATGGCTGGGGCGGATGCCGCTGATTGTTATCCGCCCATCTAAAAGAGCTTTTCCCGCCTAGCCAAGAAGTAAAAATAATAGTCCAGGAGAAAATAGATGACTGATATCCGTAAACCCTTAAAAAAACTGCTTCCGTACCTTATTCAGGCGCAGTCCGATAATCTCAACGAAGCAGACACCGTTCAGAGGCTTATTAAAGTCTTTGAAGAGGTTTTAGGCTACGACGTAATGACCGATATCAGCCGTGAGGCCCAGTTGAAAAATAAGTACGTGGATATTGCGCTTAAAATTGATGGGGTTGTAAAGCTCTTGGTTGAGGTGAAGGCAGCGAGCGAAATCCTGCGGGATCGCCACATAGAGCAGGCGCAGGCTTATGCTTCGCGGAATAATTTCCGATGGGTCGTGTTAACCAATGGGCTTGTTTGGACTCTGTACCATCTAACCTTTGAGGAGGGAATTGAGTATGAAAAAGTCTTTTCTTGCGATTTGTCAAAGGGAGAGACTTTCGATGTTTCTGCTGAACATCTATCCCTTCTTCATAAGGATTCCATAAAAGACGGAAAGCTTGATGATTTTTGGCAAAAGAATATCGCTTTAAGCCCGGCGACTATTGGGAGGGCTGTGTTTCAGGAAACAGCCCTGGCGCATATCCGGCGAGAAATACGAAGGGAAACGGGTCTATTGATTGATTATGAGGATTTGGGCAGCGCCATTCATAAAATGCTTTCTCCCGAGGCTCTGGCCCTGATTGGGCCACTTAAAATCAAACGGCGAAGGCTCGTGCGGCGACAAAAAACGATTGAAAATGTTTCTTCAGATGGTCAGCCACAGGGAATCGCATGAAACATGTATGGAAATTTGCGAGATACATAATTCTTCCTCCAGTGTTGCTATGCGGCTGCGTTACCATCCCTGGTGAATATAGATACTACTCGCATCAAACTAAGAGCATGATGCAGCTGCCAGGGGACCGACAAATGTGTTTGCTGCAAATGGCTCATAAGGCAAAGGCAGCGGGCATTCCTAGTTCAAGGAAAATTGATTGGGTAGAATTGGATCGCTGTCTCGAACAATTTGGATGGAAGAGGATGCCATAAGTCTTCTTCGTGGGAATAGCTTGCTCTGAAGTTTTATTTAGACTTTTTCTTTAAATATGCAGGGGTGTAAATTTGGCGAAATAAAGCAGCGGCTATTTCTGGCGGGATTGCTTTCTTCTCATCAGAAAATCTTTTGGCTATATATAAGTTGTCCCAAAACTGCCAATGACGTTCAAAAATATTGATACAGGCGTCTTCAAAAGACTTTGGTTTTTCTTGACCTGGAAAGTAGTCATGCTTATATTCTTTCTTGCTGAGTTTGAGCATTCCCTTTATAAATATTTTGATGTCTCCTTTAATTTTGGAAAAGTCTGAATCAATTTCAGGTCGAATCTCTGTCTGATTCCTTCCCATTTTGTATAGGAAAAACCAAAGGTCGTTCACTAATGAATGTATAATCTTGTGAAGCTTTGCCTCGTATGTTTGGGGCTGTCTCGGCTCGTTTCCGCTGCGTTCGTCTGCCCACTGCTTACCTAGCGCCGCAATAGATGTTCCATCCATTAGATGGGCTTCTAGGAATCGTAGATGGCGGCGTAAATTTTTAACGGTAACTCCTCGTGTTTTATCTTGGTGTAGTATTTTGGGGTCAATACCCGCCCTTCGAAATAGAAGTCGGATAAAAGGTTTTATCTTCCCAGGCCTGATAGCCCCAAACATGATATAGGGGACGTCGCCTCGGAAGACGAAACTACCCTCCAGAAGTTGACGCGCAAAAGTCCGATCCTGCGGGGTTTCTTTTATGGATTTTTGATTTTGTAGACGGTTATTTATCCAAAGCTTTTTCCAGGCGTCAGCATATGGGCTGTTAAGTCCATGAGTTTCAACTTGTTTCCACTTGAGAAACTTCTCTGTTAAGGTGGATTCCACTGGCTATCCTTTTGTTCGGCCTCACAAAGGGGCTATGGGCGTCTCTTGAGGCAGCCTATAAAATGATTGCCTGGTTATGCCAGAGGAGAAATTATGAATAAGAAAGTTCTTGGAATAAGTGGAAGCAAAATTCAAAGGGAGAATGGGGCAGCGCACGGAAAGGCATTGAATGCAAGCGAGTCCCCCAATATCCCTCCTATTTATAGCCGGGCAAATGGGGAGTTCGAGCCGGTGTCTTTGAGTTCTCTGGAAGAGCCTGAAAGGCGTGAAGTGGGTCTGTTAAATGGCCGCTTGGTTGAAGGGTATCCTGCAATCTTGTATGGGGACGGTAGTCACGGGAAGAGTTATATCGCTCAAGCTATCGCTTTGGGGATGGCTAGCGGCAAAGGGTTTGGGGGAATGACCTTGCCGCCAGGTTCTGTCCTCTGTTTAGATTGGGAGTTAAATATCGAAGAACAACTGCGGCGCGCTTACTCCATAGCCAGGGGGCTCGGGATGGAGGAGCCTCCCCAGCCTTTGTATTATGCGGAGTCTTTTAAGCCTTTGCCACAATTCCTTGGGAAGGTAAGAAAATATATTGAAGAACAAAACATATCCTTGGTCGTGGTGGATTCTTTCGGCCCCGCATATGGGGTCAATCCAGAATCGGCCGAGGTCATAATTAAATCCTTAAATAAACTCAGGGAGCTTGGGGTTACAGTTCTCTTGATAGATCATCAGTCCAAGTTGCAGGATGGGCAAGCCTATGGAAATAAAACTCCCTTTGGTAGTGCCTATAAGTATAACCTCGCCCGATCTGTATTGCATGTTGAGAAAATTCATAGCTCCAAAGGGCTTGCCAAGGTTCTTATTCGGCATAAAAAGAATAATTTCGGACCCCTTTGTGAGGATCTTGGGATTAACATTTATTTCAAAGAAAATGCCACGGTGTTTACTGGAGCGGATACAGCTAATGATCCAGACTTCCAAAAAAATATCAATACAGAAAGCAAAATCCTGGCTGTTTTAAGGCGGAGTGAGCCTCTTTCTGGTGAGGACATAGCCCAGGAAACAGGGATTAATCATAAGACTATCGCGAATCGCCTTCCAGCATTGGAGAAGGCTGGCAAAATCCAACATTCGGGAAAGGAAGGGCGGAAAAATATGTGGGAGGCAGTAAAATAACATGTAGAAAAAAGAAGAAAAATCGGGAAAATATAGGGAAGAAATCTGGCTATTATGGCGGTTTCCCCAGAGGAAAAGCCGAAATTGCGCCTTGGTATGGTTCGCCATAGGATACAAGCTGGTGCTATCCCTATTGATGGGGTTATCTGCATCCTTTGCGTCTGGGCTTTGAGGCGTTATAAGCGCCTGGCTGGGCAAAAATCCTGTTTACTAGCCACCAATAAAGATAAATAATAAGGCGATCTATTGACATGACAAGGGCCTGGGCATTCTATCGGCGTTCGACCGATAAGCAAGAGCTTTCTATTGAGGATCAGAAGAAGGCCTGCCGCGACTACGCGGATCAGAAGGGGTGGGGCATTGTCAGGGAATTTATTCCTGAGAAGGGGTATGCTTCGGGCCTGACCATAGAGCGCGATTCAAGGTTCCAGGAAATGATTCGTCTTGCCCAGGCAGGGGGTCATGGGATCTCGCATCTCCTGGTCTACGATGTGAGCCGCCTCGGTAGGCTTCCAGCTGAGGATAAGATTTATTGGGAGCAAGCGCTTAAACGGGCCGGGGTATGGGTTGTATACGTTAAGGATGAGTTTAAGAATGATGGGTCTCTTGGGGATTCCGTCTCCAAGCTTATAAAACACGCGCAAGCCCATGAATACAGTCAAAAGCTGTCAGAAACCACTATTCGGGGCTGCAAAAGCCACGCGAGCCTGGGCCGCTCCTGTGGGGGGCGGCCTCCTTATGGATATGCTCGGCTTTTAGTGAATTCGCAGCAGCAACCTATTCGAGTCTTGAACAATGGGGAGCGCAAGGCGGAGAAATCCCAGCATGTTGTATGGACCCCAGGCTCGGCCGATGAGGTCGAGGTTGTCCGCTCTATCTTCCAGGCGTATGATCGAGGCAATGGCCTAGGCGCTATTGTTGATGACTTAAATTCGCGGAGCATTCCAGCGCCTCATGGCGGCCTTTGGGCCAAGAATTCGATCCTGAGTCTTTTAAAAAATCAGGCCTATAAGGGGACTCTCGTCTATAATCGGCACAATTACCATAATCGCTCTCCTGGAGCGGCAAAGAGGATTAGGGCTTCATCGGAATGGATAATTAAGGAAAACTCGCATCCGGCGATAATAGACCCTGTCTTGTTTAATCGAATCCAAGCTCGATTTCGCAGGAGAAAGCCTCGGGATGGGAGGCATTATGATTCGCCCTATCTCTTGGGAGGCCTTATTAAATGCGCCCGATGCGGCCACCGCTATTATGGCCAAATGAAATACCATGATGGAGAAAAAGCTCCCTATTATCAATGCGGAGGGTATCACAATAAGGGGAAATATTTCTGCGCAGCTTTCTCGATCAAGGCCAAGGTCCTTGATGACTTTGTTCTTGCTGAAATTCAACGAGGGGTTTCCGAGTTAAAGGACACGAATTTAATCCGAACCCGGCTGCGAGAACTCCTGGAGGAGTCCTTAAATCCCAGCGCCAAAGATCGAGCGGAAGAAGTACGCAAAGCCGTGGAAGCCAAGGATGGGGAGATAAGGAACCTTGTCGGGGCCATAAAAATGGGCTCTGCCAGTCAATTCCTGGTCGATGAGCTCAAGAGGCTAGAGGCTGAGAAAGAGCGTCTAGGAGGCCATTTAAGCGCGATTTCTGGTTCTTTAGAAGCCCTAAGTCTAGACCCGGACAAGATCGCGGATGAGTTGGTTCAGTACTTTGACGACTTTCCAAGGCTCTTTGGAGCGGGGACAAGGGCGGAACAGAAGGATTTTGTCAAAGGATTTGTCCAGGAAATCGAGATTGCTCCCGACCCAGGAGAGGCTCGCTTTAACTTCTATCCCCTCCCATTCCTAGAAAAGAGAATCGCCGATTCCATGGGAAC
The DNA here is from genome assembly GCA_016218575.1 of Elusimicrobiota bacterium. Taxonomy (NCBI): domain Bacteria; kingdom Pseudomonadati; phylum Elusimicrobiota; species Elusimicrobiota bacterium. The sequence continues at coordinate 30,315 of JACRDN010000012.1, read as the reverse complement.
CGGCGATTCTTTCCGCAGAGACCGTTGCGGGGGCTGGATTTGAACCAGCGACCTCAAGGTTATGAGCCTTGCGAGCTACCAGGCTGCTCTACCCCGCAGGGAAAGTATAACACACGTGAGGAGGTAAAGCAAACGAAAGTCTGCTTTCTCGACGAGAACTCGCGAGAGGGCGGAAGTTCGAGGATCACTGCAAGTTCGCAAGGTTAGTCCGGGAATTCGGGTAGGCACGGCGGCTGCGAAGCGCCTTGCTAAGCCCAGAACTCGGAGGCGAACATGCAAAGACTCTGGAAAGATCAAAGCGACGTTGCCGCACAAGACTGGCCCTCGGCGCGAGAGTTGTTCTTCCTGCGCTGCCGCTCGAAGAATGTCTCGGACCATACCCTGGCCTGGTACAAGACTATCCTAGGGGGCTTCCTGCGCTTCCTGGAGGGCGTCGGCGCGTCCACCCCGCGCGAGACGACGCCCAACCTCCTGCGGGCGTTCTTCGATCATCTGCGTCAGAGCGGCCATTCCTCCATCACGATCAATCGAACGTATGGAGGGCTGCGCTGCTTCTTCCGCTACCTCTCGCAGGAGCGGTTGATCCCGGCGACACCCTTCAGCCTGGTTGAGAAGCCGAAGGTAGAGAAGAAGCTCATCCGGCCGCTCAACATGGACCAAGTGCGGCTCCTGCTCACGCAGCCGAAGACCAAGACCTTCTGCGGCTTGCGCAACTGGACCATGATGCTGCTCATGCTCGATACCGGCCTGCGGCTGGGCGAGGTCCTGGGCCTTCGCCGGGACCGGCTTGACTGGCAGGCCAACCGGCTCACGGTCTTGGGCAAGGGCGACAAGGAGCGCGCCGTGCCGTTCGGCGGCGCGGTAAAGAAGGCGCTTTGGGATTACTCTCAATGGCGTGGCGACGTGGCCGGCCAGGATGTCTTCTTCCTGGACCAGTTCGGCGGCCAGATTTGCCCGCGCCACTTCCAGATCAGGCTCAAGCGTTACGGCAAGGCGGCGGGCATTGAGGGCGTCCGCGTCTCGCCGCACACGCTGCGCCATACCTTCGCCACACAGTACATCCTAAACGGCGGGGACGCCTTCAGCCTCCAAGCGATGCTCGGCCACTCGACCCTGGAGATGGTCAAAATCTACGTGCGCCTTGCCAACCGCGACGTGGCGCTCCAGCACCAGCGCTACTCGCCGATAGACAAGCTCGGGCCGCTCGCAAGCGGCCGGCGCTCGGTGAGGTTCCGATGAAGGCCCGGCTCCATTGGTGGCTGCACGAATGGGACTGGCGGCCGATGGCCCGGCTGATCGTCTGGCTCGCCATCGCGGTCGCGGCGGCGAAACGAAGCGGCTATCAACCGCCCAGCCTGGGCGCTATCGCCCGCGAGCTGGTCCTCGGCTGCCTGCTGACCTTCGGCTTGTTGACCCGGCTGCAACTCTGGATTGCGCTGGGCGCGCTACGCCTGTTCCTGGCGCTGGACGACTGGACCTATGCGGCAGCCGAGTGGCTGGTCAGGCCGGTGGCTGGCCGAGCGCCGTTCGCCGTCAACTTCCTCGCGGCGCTGGCCGCACAGCTCGCCCTGGTGTGGGGTTCCCTGGCCGCTTGGCGAGCCGCCCACCTGGGGCCGCGAGTCCTGGGGCTGCTTGAGGTCGGCGCGCGGGAGCTGGTTCGGCTGCTCATCTGAGCCCAATGGCCTAGGTTTTTGGGGCCGGATGGCCCTGGAGAAAAGGTATAATGCCGTTACCCTATTACCGTCGGGCGAAGCTTGCCCGACACCGCCTGTGTAGCCTGGGGAATAGGCCCCAGGGTATCCACGATCCCGCCGTAACGGGATGAGACCACGGGAAACGACCAGCTCGTTTCTCGCTTTTTATTGCCCGAAGTCCGGGCCGGTCAAAGAAAATCGTGGAACCCAAAGCGCCGCCATTTTATTTTGAAGCCCACGCGATAGAGGTACTATCGTTGGGCGACGAGCTCCTCGCCGAGGCGCTCGAGCCTCCCGCCAAGCCCGCCCCCTCGCGCCTGGACGACTGGGTGGACTTTCACCTCACGGTCGATCAGGCCAGCCTGATCCACGACAAGCTCTACCGAAAAGCCCGACGCACGACGCGCCGACGCCGGCCGTCGCGGCCGCTGAAAGTAGGGGACGTCTTCACAGACCCGCGCCACCTGCTCGACGTCCTTTGGCGGGCGCTGGATGAGGTGCCCGCCACGACGCCGGTCAGCGTCTCCAAGCGGGGCAATGTCCACGTCCGAGACCGCGAATTCATGCTCCGGCTCCGCCGTCATGAGGCCGCGTATTTCCGGAAAATTCTCAAGAACCAAGAGACCGATGACTTGCGGCGTCAGGAGTACGAGGAAGAGCTATTCGCCACGCTCGACGAGGTCGAACACGCCGAGGAAGGCCTCGACCCGGAGCAACTTACCGATGGTATCCGGCGACCTTTTATCTACCGAACACACACCGAGACTCCCCACGCCCACCTGCGCCAGTTCTTCCTGAAAGAGGCCTTCGCCGAGTTGCCGGCGAAGCTCAAAATGTCTCCTAAGGACGTGGATTCCTTGCTCTCCGAACTCGCTGCCGCCGGGGGTAACGTGTCCGAAGCCGCGCGAGAACTCGGCCAACCTCAGCGTAGAACCGCCCGTCGCGTCGCCCGCATTCTCCGGCATTTTGAAAGCCGGGGCTTCTCCGCCTAAAACTACCTGTCTAAAACCGGCCCCCTCGTTCGTTACTCCTAGGGAGGGTCTTAAGCCTTCGAGCGCCACAGAACAGTGGTGCATTCGAAGGCCTCAACGAGAAAACGACGGCCGCCGCGAGGCTTTTTCTCGCCCGCCTGTCGTCCTCTGCGAGGACTTTTCTTCCCAACCCCACCCCCACAACGATGTGGTGCTGGGGTTGGGAAGCGGCGGGCAAAAAAGACTGCGGCGGTCAGGGAGGTGCAGATAGGAAAGGGAGGAGGACAAGGGAAGGGACAAAAAAACGGGGGAGGTCAGAGATTGATCAACAGAAAATCGAAAGGGAAAGGCAAGAAAGGCGGGGCGGAGTTGCAGGAAAGGGATGGGGAGTTGTTGCGGGAGTTGGAACTGTGGGGAGTGCTCGGGCTGGGACAAATAGACGGCTTGGTGTTCCATAAAGGTCTCGGAGAAACCGAACGGGCGAGGCTGCTCTTCAACGAATACGGCGAGAATCTGTACCGGCTGTCGGGGTACAAGAGGCTTCAAGACCTCAAGAAGTCGGGCCATGTGGAGGCTCATTTCTATCGGGACTTCCCGATGGTCTTCACGCTGACAAGCCGGGGTCATCGGGCGCTCAAGGCGGCGAAATTGGCGCGGCTCCCGGGCTTCAAGCGGTCGGTCTCGGGCCATCTGATCGAGCATGAGATCCTGGTCAACGCCGTGGGTTTGGTGCTGTCCCGGCTGCATGGGCTCACGGTCCGGACGATCCGGGAGCGCACGGACTGGAACAGTCGTGGCGGCTGGAGCCACACCACGAGCCGGTCCCGAATCCCGGACTTGTGGATCTCGGACCCGGCCGAGCCCAAGGCGGTCGAGGTCGAGTTGAACAAGAAAGCGACCCAGCTCTACCCCGATATCTGGGGCTCCTATCGGGCCTCGCTGCCTGGCCGGGCCGTGGTCCTCTACCTGACAAACTGGCCGAGCGGGCCGGACTTTGTTCGCCGGCAGGCCGCGCGCCTGAGCATGCCGTTCATCTACGTCTGCGACCTGGCGGAGTTCAGGGCCAGCGCCGGGCGCTGTACCTTCGCCAACTGCGAAGGCCGCAGCCTGAGACTCGTGCCGGCCTCGGCGGCGTCCATTCTGAGCGCGCCGAAAGCCTTGCCGTCCGACCTTGAAACCGTGGGAGGTGCCGCCTAATGGAAGCCAAAATCGCGATGTTGGTCTGCGTCATCGGGGTCATTGCAACCTCGGTGCTGGTGCATTTCGAGCGCCGTAAGCTCGCGGGCTTGGCGCTCGCTCTGGCCGTCGCCCTGTCCCTGCCGTTGATAGGCCTGCCGGTCCTCTTGAAACTCCGAAAGGACCTCGGGATACTCCGGCGCATCCCGGTCGGGGACCTGCGGCGCACCGCCCAAGGAGCCTCCGCGGCGCTTGGCCTGTTCGTCGGCCTGGGCCTGGCCCTGCGCAAGCCTGGCCCTGGCGCGCGCAAGCGCCAATGGGACGCGCCGCGCCAGGCGGGCAGCACTGACAAGCCGCTCGGCCGGATTCTTGAGGGCGAGCCGTCCGCACACGGGACGTTCCTCGGCACGGCCAACGGCTGGACCAAGGTCTTCGTGACCGATAAGGAGCGCGAAAGCCACATGCAGATCGTGGGGCCGACCCGCTCGGGCAAGTCGCAGCTTCTCTTCGGCCTTTCAGGCCAGGACATGAAGCGCGGCATGCCGGTCTTCTTCATGGAGGCCAAGGGCGACAGCTCGGACTTCGACCAGTTCCTAAAACTGGCGAACCTGGCTGGGCGCGCGGCGGACGTGCGCTACTTCAATCCGCAGGATGCGCGCTCGATGACCTTCAACCCGATCCGGCGGCTGCCCGGCCAGGACACGACGGCGGTCGCCAACCAGCTCGCGCGCGCTATCGGCCGAGAACCCACGTCCTCGGGCGAGGGCCAGGACTATTACCGCTCGCTCGACTACGCCCGGATGCTCAACATGGTCGAGGTCTTCTGTGCCACGGGCCTTGAGTTCACCCTCAAGGACTGCCTCGCCTACTTCAGCTCGGAGAAGGCCCGCAAGAAGGCATTCGACCTCTGCAAGGACACGCGCAAAGTAGACGCCGCGGCCGAGGACTTCAAGAAAGGGACCGACACCTCGGCGCTGACCTCGGCCATTCGGCCATGGACGACCGGAGAGTTGGGACGGCTGCTCAACGACTACTCCCCGGAAATCCGCCTGGAGGATGTCTTCGAGCGCGGGCAGCTTGCTTACTTCGCGGTCCCCATAGGGCACCTTCAGGTCCTCGCCAATCCGCTTGGCCGCATGCTCATCTCGGGCCTGCTCTCGGTGGCGGCTTCTCGGCAGAAGATGTACCCGAAGCCCGAGCCTGCCTCGGTGATCCTGGACGAGTTCGCGGAGTTCGCCACGCCGGTGTTCTCATCTTTCATTGCCACGGTGGGCTCGGCGCGCTTCTGGACGGTCCTCTCACATCAAGACCTGGGCCAGCTCAAGAGGATCGAGGGAATGTCGGCCGAAGCCTTCCACTCGGCGGTCTTCGCCAACACCTCGGGCTGCAAGGTCTGCTTCAGAACTCCCGCCCCTGAGGACGCGGAGTTCTGGTCCGCCACGCTCGGGACCTACACGACGTTCAAGGACACCGAGCAGGTCCAGCGTGGCGCGCTTGGGACCATGCGCACGGGGCAGATATCCCGACGGGAGGTCGAGGAGTTCAAGGTTCATCCCAACCTGCTCAAGAGCCTGGTGCCGGGCACGGCGCTCATCTACTCGGCCGGGCGTCTTGAGTGCCTGGCGAGGACGGCAGGTGTGGCGCGTTTGCTTGAGCCGCTTGAAATGCCGCTGCTTGAAGGCGGTCCAGTTCAGAAAGGCGTAGGGCTTGAACTTGAGAGCGAGATGAAGGGACCGGGACGCTTCGACAACGACGGACGGCTGCGCTAGAAGCGCCGTTGACGCACCTGGGTGCCGGATGAGTCGAATCGGGGAGCATGCGACTCCCCTAAAAAGAAGACCGGGGGAAACTCGGTCTGCATGGGAGGAAATTGAACGAGATAACGAACACTCTAAACCAAGATCGTCTTTCGGAGTCGCGCAAGGCGACGACGTTTCAGCAGGCGTATGAAGAGTTCCGGTTGCGCTGCGACTCGCGCAATCTGTCGTCGGGCACTCTGGCCTGGTATCACCAAATCCTCGGCGGCCTTGAGCGCTTCCTGGTCCAGCGCTACGGGATCGCGAGCATGGAGGGGATCACGGCGGGACACATCCGCGCGCATCTGAGCCAACTCAAGGCGCGCGAGTTGTCGTCCGAGACCGTGCACCGGACCTACGGCGGTCTGCGCTGCTTCTTCAAGTTCCTGCTGCGCGAGGGATTGATCCGCTCCAATCCGATGGAGCTGGTCGAGCGCCCGAAGCGCGAGCGGCACTTGATCCAACCGCTCCAGTCCGAGCATGTCCGAACGCTGCTTGCGCAGGCCGACCCCAAATCGTTCCTTGGGTTGCGAAACAAGGTCCTCATGCTGCTCATGCTGGACTCGGGGCTGCGGCTCTCGGAGGCGCTAAAGCTGAGGCTGCCCAACGTAGACGTGCCGGGCGGCACCGTCCTGGTCATGGGAAAGGGTCGAAAGGAGCGCCGCGTTCCTTTCGCCAAGGTCACGCGCCAGGCGCTCGAAGCGTATCTGGTCGCGCGGCGGCGGATCGTCGTCCCGTCGGACTTGCTGTTCATCAGCCGGCACGGCGGGGAGCTGACGAGCCGGCATGTCCAGATCATGATCAAGCGCTACGGCGAGCGCGCCGGCATCCAAGGCGTGCGCGTCTCGCCGCACACGCTGCGCCACACCTGCGCGACGCAGTACATCATCAATGGTGGCGATCCGTTCAGCCTCCAACAAATCCTGGGCCACTCAACGCTGGAGATGGTCCGGCAATACGTCCATCTCGCCAACCGGGACGTGTACGACGCGCACCGGAGATATTCGCCAATGGACCGATTACTTGCCAACACTGGCTTATACTATGGTAAATCAGATATTAATACGATTGTTTAACTATAAAGCATGACTTGACAGGAATCGATATAGCAGCTATAATAATCTCATCGGAATGGGAGCCCTCTAAATGCCACGACTCGATCTCGACACCCTTAAAGGCCATCTGTGGGAATCGGCCAATATCCTGCGGGGCTCAATCGACGCATCTGACTACAAGAACTACATCTTCGGCCTCCTGTTCCTCAAGCGCCTCTCTGACGTGTTCGATGAAGAGGCAGAGAAGCTGCTTAAGGAGGGCAAGACCAAGAAGATCGCGCTCGAAGACCCGGATGAGCACGAGTTCTTCGTCTCGCCCAAATCCCATTGGAAGCACTTGACGACCTTGACGCACAACCTCGGCGATGCCATCAACAAGGCGAACGATGCCCTGGAAGAACACAACCGTGTCCTTGAGGGAGTCCTGTCCGCGACGGATTTCAACGACAAGGACCGGCTCCCTGATTCAACCCTCTCGAAGCTTATCCTACATTTTTCCAAGGTCCGGCTCCGCAACGAGGACCTTGCCGAGCCGGACATGCTTGGCCGAGCCTATGAATATCTGATCGCCCAATTCGCCGATGACGCCGGCAAGAAGGGCGGCGAGTTCTATACGCCCAAAGAAGTCGTGACCCTCTTGGTCGAGATTCTTGATCCGCAAGAGGGCATGTACGTCTGTGACCCCGCCTGCGGCTCGGGCGGCATGCTGGTCCAGGCGGTTCACCACCTTCGCGCGCTGCATCAGAATGCCCGGAACATTGTCCTACACGGCCAGGAGCGCAACATTGGCACCTGGGCCATCTGCAAGATGAACATGCTTCTGCATGGAATCTCCGGCGCGCGGATCGAGAAGGGCGACACGATCCGGGAGCCGAAGCTTCTTCAAAAGGGCAAGCTCATCGAATACGACATCGTGATTGCCAATCCACCGTTCTCGCTCAAGAATTGGGGCGTCGAGTCGGCCGAGAACGACGCCTTCGGACGGTTCAAGTATGGTCTGCCGCCTCAAAGCTACGGCGACTTCGCCTTCGTTCAGCACATGGCCGCAACCCTAAAGCCTTCCGGACGCGCCGGCATAGTTCTTCCTCACGGTATCCTCTTCCGCGGCGGCGCCGAAGGCAAGATTCGGCAGGGTCTCCTGGAAGAGGACCTGATCGAAGCGGTGATCGGGCTTCCTTCTAACCTCTTCTACGGGGCCAGCATCCCGGCGTGCTTGTTCATCCTCAACAAGAAGAAGCCCGCCAAGCGAAAGGGCAAGGTGTTCTTCCTCTATGGCGCGCGGGACTTCCAGCAGCTCAAAAACCAGAACAAGCTTCGCCAGGAGGACATCGAGAAGGCTGTGAATGCCTATCGCTCTTACGAGGCCGTCGAGAAATATTGCCGGCCCGTCAGCCTGGATGAGATTCGCCGCAACGACTTCAACCTTAACATCCCGCGCTATGTGGACATTACGGAGGATGAGGAGCCGATCGATGTCCAGCAGACGATTAATGACCTGCTGAAGCTTAAGAAGGAGCGCGCGCGGGCGGAGGAGAAGGTCGAAGGCTATCTCAAGGAGTTGGGCTACAAGGTCTAAGGCATGGCATTTCACAGCAAGGAAGAGATCGACCAGGTATTGTCCGCGCTCGGCGAGCAGCTTGCGGCGATGAAGAAGTCGCCGGTTGACCTGCTGGTCTGCGGCGGTTCGGCGCTGCACGCGCTGCGCTTGGTCACGAGGCCCACCAAGGACGTCGATGTCGTGGCGCTGCTTTCGGAGACGCCGAACGATGGTCTTGCCATGCATACGGCTCAGCCGCTCCCGTCGCACCTTATCGAAGCAGCCGCGAAGGTCGGGCGCGACCTGCACCTCAAGGATGGCTGGCTGAATCCCGGCCCGACCTCCGCTTTGGATTTCGGTCTGCCCGAAGGCGTTCTCGACCGAGCGGAGGTCCGAAGTTATGGCGAGCATCTGACGGTGCGTTTTATCAGTCGCTACGACCAGATTCACTTCAAGCTCTATGCCGCGGTGGACCAGGCCGGCAAGCACTATCAGGACCTCTTGGAACTCAATCCGTCGGCCCAGGAGCTCGAACAGGCCGCGCGCTGGAGCATGACCCACGACGTGTCAGAGCCCTATCGCGGCGAAGTGAAACGGATTCTAAAGGAAATGGGGCACTCCGATGTCGCTCAAAGACTTTAGAGAAGCGCTGCTTGACCGTATGCTGACGCTCCTTTGGCGTCAGTGGAACACGCTCGGCATCCTGGGAGTCTCGGGGGCGGAAGACAAATGGATCATCGACCCCGAGGCCTTGCTGATCTTCTCGCTGGACCTAGCGCGCTTTGAGCCGCGCTTGTTCGACGAGATCCTCGCGTGGCTGCAGGTCAACGGCGAGTGGCTCGATAACGCCAGGCTGCGTAGACTCCTTTCGACCCAGGATGCCAACGTGATTCGCGTTGTCGGCGGCTCCTTGCAGTATGTCGCGGACCACGGGCAGAGCAGGAAATGGAAAAACCTCGTCAGGTACTGTCACGGCCGGAAGCCTCCGATGGGCGGCCTGCTTGAACCTCTCTTCAAAATGCCATCCGGAGAGTTCCACCCCCGCGCGGAAGGCGACAATATCGATCCAAGCTTCAGGGCCTTCGACTTCAACAGGCCACGCATCAAGACTCAGAAGAAAGCCCAAGAGGTCACGGCGAACTCTGGCTCCAACCTCCGGTTCCTCATGCGCTCCTTGTTCGGAATCGGGGCAAAGTCCGAAGTTCTCTTGTATCTGCTTACGCACAATGAAGGGCATCCGAGAGAAATCGCTGACTCGGTCGGCCTATTCTGGCTGAGCGTCCATCAGGCCCTGATCGACGTATCCAGGTCCGGCCTCATCGTGAAGAAGCCTTATGGGAAAAAGGTCGAGTATTGGCTTTCAAAGCCACGGTGGTGGAGCTTCCTGGCATCAGCCGAGTATCAGCACGCCTCGGAACCGGATTGGCTGAACTGGACGGCTATATTCGGGGGGTTCTCCTCTATTTGGAAGACGGTCGACGAGATAGCAGCACCCTCGCTTTCCGACTACATGCGGGGCTCGAAGCTTATGGACGTTCAGGCCAGCGTGGAAACCGTGGCGCGCGAGTTCGCGCGCGCGGGGTATTACCTCGGAGATGTTCCGTCCACGGGACTTCCATCGGAGTTGTACCAGCAAATGCTGCTGAGGTTCCTGGGCGCAATCTTCGATCTCAAAGTGAAAGAACGGGAGAGTTTGCCTTCGCGATAAGCCATGGCCGATCAAGTCACAATAGTTGGCGCGCAACAGCGATTCAAGAAAACACCCGCAGGAGAAATTCCCGTGGATTGGGAAGCGTCCTCTGTAGGGTCGCTCGCAAGGGAACTTGTCAATGGCGGCACACCAGACACAAAGGCTGAGGCGTACTGGCGCGGAGATATCCCTTGGATTACCGGGGCTGATTTTTCAAAGCAGAAGGTCATAGCCGCGCGTCGACACATTACCCAAGAGGCAGTTCGTAGCAGCACAACGAATGTCCTCCCGAAGGGCTCTATCCTTATTGTGACCAGGACGGGTGTTGGGAAGTTGGCCATCGCTCCTTTCGACCTAGCCATTAGCCAGGACATCACGGGACTAATCCCTGACACGAATCGCGTGCACCCGGAATATCTTTTTTGGGCACTGAACATGCTCGTGCCGCAATTGAAGGCGACTCACCAAGGCACCTCAATTAATGGGGTCCTGCGAAGCGATCTAGAGGCATTCGCCCTCCCGCTGCCTCCCAAGCAAGAGCAGAAAAAGATCGCCGAGATTCTGTCTGCGATCGAAGCTTCTATTGAAAAAGCCGCTGCGGCGGCGCAGGCGACGCGCAAGCTAAAGCAAGGGCTCATCCAAGAAGTCTTCGTTCGCATGCCGCGTCAATATGGCTGGAAGATGTCTTCAATTGGAGACTGCACCAGTATCAACGTGGAGGCCCTCGGGGAGGCAACGCCACCCGATTCAAGGTTTCGGTACATCGACATCTCCTCCGTCGATAACCGAGGGACCATTTCCGAGATGCGGGAGGTCGTCTTCAAGGCGGCTCCCTCTCGCGCTCGTCGAGTTGTGAGGTCCGGAGATATCCTTGTCTCAACAGTACGCCCTTACCTAATGGCGTTCACCAAAATTGATGATGCGCCTGAGAATCTCATCGCCTCCACGGGCTTTGCGGTACTGAATCCAAAGCTGATGGTCGATGGAGACTTCCTTTATCAGTTCATCCGTAGCGATCGCTTCGTAAACTTCCTAGTAGAAAGGATGACGGGCTCCAATTACCCGGCGGTAAATGCGGGCGATGTGGCGATGTGCCCAATCCCTTTGCCAGAACTGGGCGAGCAGAGAGCAATCGGGCAGCGACTGCTAGCCGTCGACCGTGCGATATTGCAGTCCGAAGCAGCCTGTGAGCGAATGGAAGTCTTGAAAGAGGGATTGATGCAAGTGCTTTTGACCGGCAAGGTTCGGGTGTAGGCCGATGACCGCACCTTTGGAGTTCATCAAAGACCACTGGATGGTAGCTGCCACCGGCGTCCTGGGTTGGGGCGTCGGCTTCTTCACGGATATCGGCAAGGAGCATTTCAGACGAAAGATGCGCTTGCGGGAGGAGCACGCGCATGAGATTCAGAAGGAAGTTCTTGCGCCAATCTACGCCTACCTCAAGGAGTTCTACCTCCCCGTGTGTCAGATGAAAATGTCCCCGATCGAGGTTGGCACGGAAGTCATCAACCGCAACAAAGAGCACATTGCCCAGGATACCTATGTCCGCACCGAATTTCGCGTTCGGATCAAGACGCCTGCCAAGACCGACCGGATGGGAATCTTTCAGGACGATTACTGGCATGAGACCGAAGGGTTCCAGAGATACTTCGACGATGCGCTGAAGGTGCATTACCCCGACCTCCTTCAGCGTTGGAAAAGGTTTGAAGAGCGCTATCGATCGATGGCCGGGAAGGCCCGTGAAAATGCGGAGTCGGTCATTCCCAAGCTGCAGGAACTCGCCGGCCTCCAGCTCGCCTATGCGGGAGGTGCTCCAGAACCAGGGGCCTGGGCCAACTATCCGCATATCGCAGTCTTGGTTCTCAATCGTCGACTCGGCATCGGTGAGGAGGGCCTCTGCGTGCCTGGCGGAAGCAACAACGAGGTGAAGACCTCTCGGACACAGACCCAGGTTGTAAAATGCGGATCTTCAGAGCAAGGAGCCCAGATCATTGCCGCTATCGACAAGATCGCAAAGGACTCCACGGGGATCGAGAAGCTCAAGGCCGAGTTTGGAATTCTTGCGGAGGAAGCCAAGCGGCTGCATGAGGACTTTCGATTTGCGCTCGCAAAGAAGCCCGCGCTGGAAAGGTGCCCCTTTGTATGACCAAGCCGCGCCTTAACGAAGACACGCTCTCCGAAAAGCCAGCGATTGAACAGCTCGGCCGCATGGGCTACACGCTAATTTCAGGGGACAAGCTCGATCCGCAGGAGGCCGAGGGCTCGGAGCGCAGCTCGCGGCGGGACGTCGTTCTGGTGGATCGCTTGCGCAAGAAGCTCGCTGAGCTGAATCCGGAGGCAACCGAGGCCACTCTCGACAGGGCCATCCGGCGGGTCACGAACATCCAGGGTGCCGGGCTGCTGGACGAGAACAAGGCGTTTCACCGCGACTTGATCTCGAACGTGACCATCGAGCAGGAAGGCGGTGAGGGCCGCCGCGGCCTGACCATCAGATTTATCGACTTCGACGAGCCCTCAAACAATGAGTTTCTGGCCGTTAATCAGCTTTGGGTGAAGGGGCCGAAGCTCACAGACAGGCCGGATATCGTTATCTACGTCAACGGCATCCCGCTGGCCGTCATCGAGTGCAAGAGCCCGATAGCCCGAGAGACCGGCGTGGTAGACGCAATGGAGCAGCTCCTGCGCTATCAGCGCGAGATTCCAGCGCTCTTCCGCACCAACCAACTCTTGGTCGGTGCGAACCTGTTCGGCGCCAAGTACGGCGCCGTGGGCGCCGACGTAGAGGGCTTTCACGAATGGAGAGAGAAGCCAGGCGAGAAGCTGCCTGTGCTCACCGATCATCCTTCGATTAAGGAGATGTTGGCACTCAAGGTCATCAAGAAGGACGACCTTCCGAAGGTTCCGGCGGCTCAGGATGTCTTGATCGCGGCCCTGTTCAACAAAAATAACCTGCTCGACATCATCCGCAACTTCACGGTCTTCGAAGTGGACGAGGGAAGAATCAAGAAGAAAGTCTGCCGCTATCAACAGTTCACGGCAGTCCAGAAGCTTGTCCGTCGCGTGCTGGAGGAAAAAGACAAGAAGGGCATCATCTGGCACTGGCAGGGCTCGGGCAAATCCCTGACGATGCTGTTTGCCGCGCTCAAGCTGCTTCGTGAGGAGACGCGACTTAAGAACCCCTACTTCGTCGTCGTTACCGACCGACGCGACCTCGACAAGCAAATCTCCGACAACTTCCGAGACTGCGGCTTTCCGAATCCCGTCCGCGCGGAGAGCTCGCGCGAGCTGTACCAGATGCTCTCGGAAGGCGTGGGCCGCACGATCATGACGACGGTCCAGAAGTTCCGGACAACGCCGGAGAAGGCTCTCTCTACGGCCGACAACATCATCGTGCTGACGGACGAAGCGCACCGGACTCAATACGGCAATCTGGCCTTCAACCTCAGAAAGGCGCTGCCAAACGCGGCATTCTTCGCGTTCACGGGCACCCCGCTCGACAAGAGCGACCGCAACACCTACCGCCTCTTCAGCCCCGAAGGCGAGAGGTATCTCGACAAGTACAGCATCGTCCAGGCGGAACAGGACAAGGCCACGGTTCCGATCAAATACATGAGTCGCCTGGCTGACCTGCAGCTCGTGGGCGCATCGCTCGACTCGCTGCTGGCCGGACTATTCCCCGGCAAGAGCAAGAAGGAACTGGCGGACATAAAGCGACAGTACGCGACGCCCGATGTCCTAGCCTCGGCTCCACAGCGGATCGACCGAATCGTCCTGGATATCGTGGAGCACTACAACCAGGCGATCCGACCGAACGGCTACAAGGCAATGATCGTCGCCGAGACCCGACAGGCGGCGGCACTGTATAAGACGGCCTTGGATCGCCTCATCGATCAGGCGCTCTCCGCTGTGGTCATGACGGTAGAGAGAAGCGATCCCGAAGGGTGGCACGAAAAGTATCGCCTGACCGATGAAGCCGAAGGGCGGATCAAGGAACGGTTCAACGATCCCAAAGACTCCCTGAGCTTCCTGATCGTCTGCGACAAGCTGCTGACCGGCTTCGACGCCCCGATCCTGCAAGCGATATACCTGGATAAGAGGCTCAAGGAGCATACGCTGCTCCAGGCGGTCGCGCGCACCAACCGGACCTATCCCAGGAAGAACTACGGGTTGATCGTCGATTACATCGGCCTGGGGAAGGAACTTGCGAAGGCTTTGGAGCAGTTCAGCGCGGAGGACTTGGCCGGCCTGTTCCGCACCGACGACGTGGAGCGAGAGCTAAAGGCGCTGGCGGATCATCAAAAGGCCTGCCTTAAGTTCTTCGCCAAGGTCTCGCTCAAGGGCGAGCCTCGGACCATTATTCAAGACTGTCTCGAAGCGCTGCGCGACGAAGCCGTTCGAGGCGAGTTCGATAAGGCCTACCGCGCCTTCTCCAAGAGCATGGACTTTCTCATGCCGGACCTTAGGGTCGAGCCCTTCCTCAAGGACTTCAAGTTCTTGGGCTCGATTCGAGAGGGCGCGAAAAATCTCTATCGCGACGAGCGACTGCGCACGGAGGACCTCAGCGGCAAGGTCGAAGCGCTGATTCACGCCCACATTGTTGCCGAGGGCATCGAGCGGCTCTTAGAACCTCTGACGATCACCGCCCCGGATTTCTCCGAAAAGCTAGAGGCCAAAGGAAGCGACAAGGCCAAAGCCGTGCATCTCGAATACGCCATTCGTGACACCCTGCATTCTCGCGTGGCGGAGAACCCTGTCTTCTACGGCTCGCTTCAGAAGCAGCTTGAAGACCTCATTCAGAACCAAAAGCGAGAGCGCCACGACGATGCGGACTTGGTGCTGTCGCTCATGAGGATCAAAGAGACCGAGTCTCACAAGGACGAGGCGGCCAGAAAGCTCGGCCTCGATGGCGGAAGGGAGTTCGCGTTCTTCGGCTTGGTGAGCGCCCACGCAAAGGAGATCCCGCTCAAGAGCCAAGAGAAGAAGGCCACCTTGGCCAAGGACGTTATCGGGATCGTCGAGCAGCGCGCAGTCGCCGAGTGGACGGAGCGCGAGGACATTCAGAAGGAAATGCGTCGCGAGATCAAGCGGCTGCTGAGAACCAAGGGCTGCGATGAGGACGACCTGCCCGCCCTGGTGCGCGAATTCATGGAGCTGGCCCAGCAGTGGGTGAAGCGATAGCCATGCCATTTATCCTTTATCGTCGCCAGAGGATCGAGTTCAAGGTTCTCGTTACCCAGCGCAGCAAGACGATGGCTCTCAAAGTGCACCGCAATGGCGTGGCCGAGGTCCGCGCGCCGAAGTTTATGACGCGCGCTCAAGTCCGGCAATTTGTGTCCCGCCGATCATCCTGGATTGTCGAACGCCAGTGTTACTTCCGCGAATTAAAGCGGAGGCACCCCGGAAAGGAGCTGAAGAACGGAGAGAGCTTCTCTGTCCTAGGACGCAACCTCAGGTTGAAACTGGAGCGGCGGCAAGGCCTTGAGGTTCCCTACTGCCAGGTTGAGGATCGCCGGCTCAAGGTCGTCGTGGATGGCCAGGAAGGCGACGCGCTCAGGGCGGCCATGTCGAGCGCGGTTCGCAGCTGGTATTCAGCACTCACCGAGCGAAAGGCATCTGCGGTTGTGCGCAAGCATGCCAGAGCGTTGGCAGTGAAGCCGGGGAAGCTCCGAATTGGGGATCAAGCGATGCGCTGGGCGAGCTGCTCGAAGTCCGGAGACATCCGCCTCAACTGGCGGCTTTCAATGATGCCCATTCCGGTCTTGGAGTACGTCATTGTCCACGAGCTTTGCCACCTGAAAACGCATGATCACTCGGCCCGGTTCTGGCGCATATTGAAATCTGTCCTGCCTGACTTTGAGAGGCGTCGTCAATGGCTGCGCCGCGAAGGGCCGGGGGTCGCGATCTTTTAGCCAGGCGACTGACCCATGTCAAACTACCTGGATCTAGTTCGTTACCGAAACGATGGTGACGACTTCCATATTCTATGGACTGCACGCAGAGCGCTTCGTTTGCTTGACCCCACGTCGAAACTCGTCGCGGTTGCCGTCGAAGGTGTTTCGGATAAGGAAGCCAAGACAACGGCCGGCCTTCTCGTCATCGACACGACAGAGTATTTTGGATCCCAATCGCTAAAAAAGGCCGAGCGGGTTGCCTATTGCCAGCTCAAATACTCTACGACTGCGGCCAACACGGCATGGAATGTAAGCGGTCTGAAAGACACTTTGAAAGGCTTTGGCGAGCGGTTCGCCGCGTTACGGCAGAAACACAGCGCATCCATCTTGGCGCAGAGAGTCCGCTTCCATTTTGTAACGAACCGGCCTATCGCAAGCTCTATTTGGGACGCCCTTAAGGGTCGATCCAATCCAACGCTTGAGAAGATTAGAGCCGCGTCTGGATTGAAGCCTGTCGAGTTCAAAGCGTTTCTTCCACTACTCGTCCTTCAAGGACAGGAGGCAAGTCGAAGGCAGCAGTACGCCAGCCTAGAGTCTGAAGCTGGCGGCCTTCTCGGCCATGTCGATGTGGACGCCTGTCTCAGAATGAAGGACCTCGTTCATTCGAAAACCCTTTCAGAGGCCAAGGCCGACAATGTCATTGTTCGCGCGACCGTACTTCATCGCCTCGGCTTCGTGGAAGATGACCTGTTGCCGTCGCCCCCGCGAATGGAGAAGGTCGCATCAGAGATACCTCGCTCGCAGGAGAGCGAAATCGTTCACGCCGTCCTGCGCGCCGACAATCCGGTTGTCATTCACGCGGCGGGCGGGGTTGGTAAGTCGATCCTGGCCCAACGCCTTCTAAAGGGGCTTCCTCCAGGCTCGGAATCGGTTATCTTCGACGGCTTTGCGGCAGGAGCGTATCGATCCCCCCGCGATCCACGGCATCTTCACTCGCGAGGTTTGGTGCACATAGCGAACACTCTCTCTGCGCGTGGGCTGTGCGATGTCTTATTGCCAGCAAAGGGCACGGCAAGAGACGCATTTGTTCGGGCGTTTCGCCGGCGGCTGGCTCAAGCTGCCCTTGTGGTCAAGGCGCGGTCGCCAAAAGCCATCGTGCTCGTCGTCCTCGATGCCGCAGACAATTCCGCAATTGCGGCCGATGAGCGGCGAGAGGCGGCCTTTGTCCAGGATATCCTCCATGAGGCACCACCAGAGGGCTGCCGATTGGTTGCCCTTGCGCGGACGGAGCGCTTGGATCTTCTGAAGTTGCCCGCATCTGCGATCCGTGTTGACCTGTCGCCATTCACCGAAGCGGAAACCGCCGTCCATCTCCGTGGGAAGTACCTGAAGGCCACGGATGACGACGTAAAACGTTTTCACCGTCTGACGGACAGCAACCCTCGGGTGCAGGCAAACGCGTTGGCCAACTCCAATACGCTGCCCGATCTTCTTGCCAGTCTCGGCCCCCGGGTGCGAACGGTGGAAACTCTGATAAAGGAGCAACTCGAGAGCGCGCTCACCCGAGTTGAGCGCGAACAAGGCCCGTCGAAGGATCTTCAGGCGCTTTGCACAGCACTGTCGATTTTACCCCCGTTAGTCCCGGTAAGAACGCTTGCCCTAGCTGCGGGGGTTCCATCTGCGGCGGTTCGCAGCTTCGCATCGGATTTTGCGGGCGGCCGCCCACTTTGGGTCTATGAAGGGGCTCTTCAATTTCGTGACGAGCCTGTAGAGACCTGGTTCAGGCAACGGTTTCCGGCTTCGCCACGTACGTTTTCCAAGATCGTTGAGATCCTTGAGCCGAAGGCGGCCACAGACGGGTATATTGCTGCTGCCCTACCGCAGCTGCTGCTTGGCGCGGGCAAATACTCAAAACTGGTTGACCTAGCCCTAACCGGCCCACCCTTTGGTGGGGACGATGCCGTAGAACAGCGGGAAGTCATTCTTCGACGGGTCCGATATGCCCTCAAGGCGGCAATCTCCAAGAATCGACTGGAAGATGCTGCGAAGCTGATGATACGGGCCGGCGAGGAAACCGCCTCGGATGACCGCCAAGCGCGGTTTTTGACCGACAATGCGGACCTTGTAGCGAGGCTCGCTGGTTCAGACACTGTTTTTGACTTTATCTTTCGGAAGCGCGCCTGGGAACTCGGCGATCGTGGGTACGCGCAATGCGCGATCATGCTGGCTTCCGATCCACACCAGCGATCGGAAGCTGGGAATTTCTTGCAGCTTGCATTTCAGTCGCTGCGAGACTGGGCGAATACGCCCTCGGAGAGCCGGCAGGATATCGGCAAAGAGCACATAGCCGATCTGACCCTCGCAGTATTGTTGATCGAGGGCCCTCGCAAGGCGGCAAGTTTTATCTCCGGCTGGACGCCAAGATCGCTGTCGTTCGAGATAGGGCGGCTCGTTTCAAAGCGCATTCTGGACGCAGGAGGACTTGCTGCCGTGCAGGCATGGCTGGCCAATGCCGGCAGAGACCTCCACTTGCGGCTTGGCATCACTTTAGAGCTGAGTCGCGTACATGCGCTGCCCAGCTCCGCCGACGTGGTCGCGACCATCAAGCTCCTGCGACGAACAAAACCGAATGAGCTCGCCGAGGAGCGGGACTCCGGCGCAATCGCTTGCGCGATTGCCGCAGCGTCAGAATTCGCCTTTCGGAGAAAAGTCAGGGCAACACACATAAAGGAAGTTCTCGAGGCCCACCGACCAGCCCATGCGAGACCGTTCGACCACTGGGAAAGGGATCGTCGTGACGCGGTTTTGCGAAATGCGGCATTGGCGTCTGTTCTGAGTGGCACCGAACTCGGGCTTGACCAGATCACGCCATCATCGCTCACCGGCGAGCTGACCAAAAAGGGCTCTGAATTCAATGAGGAGGCGAAGAAATTCAAGAGGTCGTATAGCGCCCTCATCCCCTGGTACAAAGTACGTGCTTTGGCCGTCGCCGGAAGGCTCAGAAAGCGCGACGCTGCGGGGCTCCTCTCTGCCGCCGAGAGGGAGTCGCTCTCCGACACTTCGTGGTCGCCAGACGACCGTGAGCGTACTGGAGTCATCAATGATGTCCCTTTGCTTTGGCTCGATTCGCTCCGGTGGGCAGGGCTGGCCACTGAAGTAAATCTCAAGGTCTTGACAAAGTGGCTCGATCAGCAAAGCAGGGTGCACACTCCAACATGGACGGCACTCGCGCGCGTTGCGTCCCAGAATCCAAGCATTCCAAGAGCTGCCCTAAGTCTTGCTGCTCGAGCGAAAGACATCATCCTTGGGGAACATGCGGACGCTCGACAGACATCAGAAGGCCTTGCGAGCCTTGCCCGTGCGGTTCTCTCCGCCAGCCAGCCGGAAGCAGCCGGCTATTTCCAACTCGCGCTAGAGCGCCTCGGGCGAATCGGCGACGAAATGCACGACCGATTGTTCTGCCTGCTTACCGTCGCAGGGGCTGCATCGCAGGATCGGAAGCCCCATTCACGTGAAGCGTACAGGCTTGCTCGCCTCGCAGAAGTTTTCGAGGCACACAACGACCACAAGTTTCCTTGGCACGACGTGTCAGAAGCTGTTGCAGCGCTCTGTTCCTCCTCAGGGTTCGCCATCACCAGCCGGTGGCACGACCGCCGGCAAGCCTGGCTTGGGTCGATATTGCCGCCCGTCATATGCACCTTGCTGGAAAGGAAACAATTAAGTCCGCCAATCGGGGCGGCCCTCCACATCTTCCCCGGGTATTGGGGAATGCGTGACAGCTCAGCGCTCTTCTTCGACGGCAACCTCGAGAAACGACAGCGTCAGCAGATTCTCGACCTATTAGTCGCCGATCTTGAATTCAGTGAGGGCAGGGAGACCTCGCTGGCAGGGCTCCTCTCCGCAACCACGAAGTTTGATTTGAATATCGGGCGGCTAAGGGCCCGTCATGCGTTTGAATCAGCGGCTTCAAGAAAGGGCTCGAGTGGCAGCTCCGTTAGCTTTAGCTTACCGAAGTCAGGGCGTCGCGAGCAAAAGCCGAACTGGCGACGTCTACTCCAGGGGCTCGATCTCAATTCGCCGGCCGGAATCACTCGTGCTGTCGCCAGGATGCGTTCCCAGCCGGCCCCTTGGGAATGGGAGGCCCTTTATCTGCAAATTCGCCAGAGGATCAAGCCCAAGTCCTGGGCAAGTCACGTCCACGCACTTGGCGCCTCGGCACTGGAATTTTGGCAGGCCCTCGACATGCTGGAAGGAGCCGTGGGAGCCTGGAAGAGCAGCGAAGCCGTTCGACGAGCCGTGAGCGAGGAAATCAAAGTAATCGTCCAACAACATCCGCTTGGGCTGGCTCGGGGCCGCTGGGTCTCAAGCCGCGATCTTGGCCGCTGTGCCCGGCTGAGCGGGCTGTCCGAGAGAGACTTGTTATCCCGTCTGACGGGGGCGTTGGCGGACCATGTTGACAGTGTCGCAGCGGCATCCTGGTTCCATCTCGCCGGCGAAGTTGCCAGAGTGAGCTTAAGACCGTCCGAATCGCTGCGAGTGCTTACGTACTCTCTCGACCGATTAGATCCCATCCTACGGGAAGAGGATGGCGACGGGGATTGGCGAGCAAATCTGGTCCCACCAAAGAAGTCAGCACATGCCGTCGCGGGTTTCCTCTTTTCGATACTCTGCAGCCCTAAACCTGAAGAGCGTTGGATCGCTGTCCATGCCGTTAGGCGACTGTGCGCGGTCGGTCAACGCGAGATTGTTGCCGCGTTGATCGAGCTGATGAGGGCCGAAGAGCTACCGGCATTCACCGACCGCCGCTTTCCGCTCTACTATCGGCACGGCCGACTCTATCTGCTCATCGCCATGGCCCGGGTCGCTGAGGAGAACCCATCATTTCTCCGGAACTATTTCTCTGTCTTCTTGCGGCTTGCCCTTCACGATGAGCCGCATGTCCTGATGCGGCACTTTGCCGCTATCGCGGCTGTGGCCATCGCGAACAAACATTCTTCGGCATGCCCTGCGGGGACTCTGGCACAGCTCCGAGAGGTGAATGAGAGTCCATTCCCACGACGCGCCCCAAAACCTGGCCAGAAAGTCGGGTGGAGGACGGACGTTTGGAAGGCCCGGGGCTTTCACTTTGGTTACGACTTTGATCGATATTGGCTTGGGCCGCTAGCAGAAACCTTCAACCAAAGCACGGCGCAAGTCGCCAACTTGGTGGGCAAGTGGATTGTCGATAAGTGGGGCGAGAAATATCGAGGGGCCTGGAAAGAGGATCCTCGAGCACGCCTCGGCCAATTCAAGTCATTCAGCACCGAGCCCGATCACGGAAGTTACCCAAGCGCGGACCGCCTGACATTCTATTTGAGCTACCACGCCTCGTTTTGTGCAGCGGGAGAGCTTCTCGCCAAACGAGCGATTACGACGGAAGATAGCTGGCGTGGTGATCGCTGGTCAGCATGGCTTGAAGGCCACCTATTAACGCGGCCGGATGGAAGATGGGTCGCCGACAGACGCGATTTTGAACCACTGGAGCGCGCCCGGTGGCAGAAAGACCCGCGGGAGCAGAATAGCAAGGACTGGCGCTGGTCGATCCTGCCGGTTGATTTCGACCAAGCACTTGGTATCAACAAACCCGTGCCGCAGGAGATCGTCGCTTGGGGACGGTGGAATCGCACGGAAGGGTATAGAAGCGAGGATGTCCGAATATCAACGGCGTTGGTTTCTCAGAAGAGTTCCTTGTCCCTCCTTCGTGCTCTGCAAAATATCGACTGCTTTCACGACTATCGTGTGCCTCCCGAGCGTGACAGCCTTCAGATTTCCGCCGGCCAATTTGAACTGAAGGGTTGGATCGCGAGTCCAGACGGCACCGAATCCGGGCTAGATAAGTTCGATGGCAGGTCAGGCGACATTCGCTGGCCAGTGCCCCGTCCCGGACGGCTGGTACGTAGACTTTGGCGCCTTAGGAGTGACGACGAACAGCGTATTTGGCAGTACGGCAACCGATCCGTAATGCGAACGACGGTCTGGGGCTGCCGCAGGGACGATGGTGATAAGGAGGGCGGGAACGACGGCACCCACATGAGCGTGGATCTGAAATTCCTGCTCGCGGTTTTGGCGAGGTTGCAACGCGATCTGATCATCGAGGTAGAGGTAAAACGAGACGATGGGACTAAAGAAGAGAAAAGCACCGAGTACTACAGGCATCAATTCTACACCAGGCTCTACATCCTCAGAAGCGACGGCTCCCTGCACACGACCAGCGGATGTCGTCGCCTTCGGTCAGGAGTTGGTAGCCGAGCTTAAGTTCGAGCAAGGCGTAGATACACTCGGGCGCTGGATGTCGCATTATCTGGCGGAACTTATCGCCCGGGCGAAAGGTTCGAGCGGCGCTGAAAGGGCATTGGCCGAGCGCGAGTGCGTCGACGTTATTCTCAAGATCTGGAAGCATCGCGCAGCTTTGCCGGGCCGGCCCTTGCAGTCGTTCGCTCCGATCGTGAGGATGTTAGAGATTCTAAGCGACAAAAACCTGAACTGGTACTTTGATCGGACTCCGGAGGCAGACGGCGACGTCGGCACGTGGTTGAAGATTGCGACAAATATCGACTCGGCATCCCGATCGCTGATCCGGTGGTGCCTGGCCATGGCAACGACCTCGGCAGCACGAAAGGAGAATAAGTGGCTCAAGAACAAGGAGGCGATGGCTCTTGATCCTACCGACGATATCAAGAGTGCGAAGAAGATTGTCGAAGACTCGGAGCACTTGATTGAGCGCCGTCGTGCGGAGCTTAAACGCCTCGCTGAAAGCCTAAATTACCTACAGAAGAATGGGCGAGTTCTATCCCGCCACTTTGAACAGCTTTCCCGCGCTCTTCCTTCGCCGAAGAAGGCAACTTCCAAGAAGGAGCAGGGGAACACTTGATCTCATGAAGACAACGAAGAAAGAGCCGGTACGAGTCTGGTGTGAAAGGTGCCTCCGCTGGCTACATCACGATACCAGACGCTGTCCACTTTTCCCTAACGTGGCGCACCAAAAGAAGTGGACGGAATGCTGCTGTCTCATCCACACGTGCTTTGACGCAAAGCCGGAAGGCATCAAGCGAGACAAGCGCACATCGGAGACCTACCGAGATTTCGTCGTGGGAGAGTGAACATGGCTGGAACTAAATCAACGGCTCAAACGTATCAACTCAAGGTGACACTGGACGGCATCGAGCCGCCGATCTGGCGGAGGCTGGCCGTGCCGAGCGACATCAATATGAAGAAGCTCCATGAGGTCCTACAGGTCGCGATGGGCTGGACGAATTCGCATCTCCACCAGTTCATCGTCGGCAAGACCTATTACGGGATTCCGGACGACGAGGTCGTGGGGCCGGAAGAGACGAAGGACGAGCGGCGCTACACGCTAGCCCAGCTCGCCAAGGGCAAGGGCTCGAAGCTCGTCTACGAATACGACTTCGGCGACGGCTGGGAGCATCTGATCGCGGTCGAGGATGTGCGGCCCGTTGAGGGCAAGGCCGCTCACCCTGTCTGCCTTGACGGGGCTCGCGCTTGCCCGCCGGAAGATGTCGGCAGCATCCCCGGCTACGAGAATTTCCTGGCGGCCATCAAGGACCCGAAGCATCCGGAGCACGAGGACATGGTCGAATGGATCGGCCGGCCGTTCGATCCTGAGGCCTTCACCGTGGAAGCCGTGAGCATGGAGCTTCGGGAGTGGCGCAAGCACGGGTTGCTATCGCTGCATGAGTAGGCTGAAGTTGACGAAAGACGGAAGTCCTGTTAAACTGGAAGGGTCGGACCCGGTTCTTTGCGACGCGCAGTTCCTACCACTTCACAAGTTCGCTTTCCCTGCGAACTTTAGAGCGGCCGGCTGCGCAGGGTGAAATAAAAAAGCGCTGGATTTACCAGCGCTTCTGCGAGTCGAACCGTCAACTTCGGTTCTCGCGGTTATGAGCCTTGCGAGCTACCGGGCTGCTCTACCCCGCAGATAGATAATACCACTTCCGTTGAGAAAAATTCAAGGAAGTTTTGTGATGTGCGTCGAAATATGTAGTATGGGTCAAGTGGTGATGAGCGAGATACTGGTTTTGGGCGGGCTGGGCCTGGTCATGGGGCTTGTCCTCGTCCTGCCTTTTTCGGTGCGCTGGGTTGAGGAGGAACTCGAGGGCTTCCTCCTGCTCATGGGCTGCGCGGCCGTGACCATGAGCGGCCTGTGGAGCCGGAGCCTGGCGGCCGAGGTTCTTCGCCAGCCCGCCGCGATCGCGGCGGGGGTGTTCGTCTTCGGCCTGGCCTTCGAGCGCGGCCGCGGCTACCTTTATGCGGGAGTCTTGAGGTTTTCCGCGGCGGTGGGCATGCGGGCGTTCTTATTCCTGCTGGTCGTGGGCTTGCGTTGATGTCGGCCTACTTCCTTCTCCTTGAAATTTAGCGCCACTAAAGCTTTAATGCTCGCTCAGTTCGTTGCTTCAGCCGGCCTTTTCGTTGCGGGGAACTTATTGGAGGCATATATATGAAAACCAACCACGCGCTGCGCTTTCCGCCTAAAAGAATTCTGGTTCCGCTGGATTTGTCGGACGTGTCCATGGCGGCCTGGCAGCAGGCCGTCGCTCTGGCGCGCAAGTTCGGCGCGAAGGTCGATGGTCTTTATGTCCAGCCCTGGCTCTATTCCGCCTTGGGAGTTTACTCCCCGGCCTCCATTCCCGAGCCCAAGGCGACCGCCAGCGCCAGCCAAACCGCCCTGCGCGAGCTGCGCTCGAGGCTCGGCCAGGAGGCGGATGTGCGGGTCGTTCCCGGAGCCATCGAGCCGACCATTCTTTCTTGGGGAAGGGATCTGAAGTACGACCTGGTGGTCATGGGCACCCACGGCCGGACCTGGCTTGAGCACGCGATTCAGGGCTCGATCGCGGAAACCGTCATGCGCCACGCGACCATTCCAGTGATGATAGTGCGGGGCAAGGCGCGTAAAATCCGGGAGGTCATGGCTCCGGTGAATTTCGAGCCGTACTCCATCGGCGGCCTGGAGGCCGCCGGCAGGGTGGCCGAGGCTCTGGGCGCGGGCCTGACGGTTCTCCATGTCATCGATTTCCCGGTTTACCGGGATTCCGCGGCCATTCAGGGCCCCAAGGGCCTGATGGCCGACGCGATCGCGGACCTGCCCGAGAATATCAGGAAGACTTGCCGCCCGAGGCTTCGCCTCTCCTTCGGCAAGCCTGCCGAGGAAATCGTGGCGGCCGCCGAGGACGCGGACTTGATCGTCCTGGTGGCCCACCGCAAGGGCTTCTTGAGCGGCACCCTCCTGGGCACCACGGCCGAGAGGGTCTTGCGCCATTCCACCAAGCCCGTGCTGGCGATTCCCTCGGGCATGATCCCCGCAAGAAAGGGGGCGGCGCGCGCCGGCAAGCTCAAGAAATAGAGGGTTTTATGCTAGACATGGGAAAACTGGGGTCGTATCTCGAGGCCGAGGCCGCGGCTCTCAAGGGGCGAGGCGAGCCGGGACGGCCGCGACGGGCGTTTATCACCATCTCGCGGCAGTCCGGGGCGGGCGGGCGTTCCCTGGCCGAGGCGCTGTTGGCCGAGATGGAAAAGGACGCCCGCCCGATGTTTCACGGCTGGCACATATTCGATAACGAACTCTGCGAGGCAGTGGCCTCAGACCCGAAACTTTCGGTGATCGCGGAGTCTTTGATCGACGAGCGTTTCCGAGGGTGGGTGGAGGACTATCTGGCGCAGTCCCTGGCCGGGCTTTCTTCCCAGCTCGCGGTATTCCGGAAGATCTTTAAAACCATCCGAGGCTTGGTCGCGGGGGGAAATGTAGTCATCGTGGGCCGGGCGGGCGCCTGCGTGACGAGGGACATCCCGGGCGGGACGCATGTTCGGCTCGCCGCGCCGATGGAGCTGAGGCTCTCCGCGCTCATGCGGCGCTACGGGTTGGAGAAGGCCGAGGCCGAGAGGAAAATGGAGTCTCTCGAGGCCTCGCGGAGCAGGCTTGTCAAAACCTACTTCGCCAGGGATATAAATGACCCCCTGCTTTACCACGCCGTGTTCAATGCCGGCGCCACGCCGCCGGCGGGCCTGGCGAGGGTCATCATCGCGATGGCCGCCGAGCAAGCCGTGGGCAGGGCCTAAGGGCTCGCAATGGAATAATATGACCAACTGGCGGGGGCAATTTTGGAGCGAGACGAGGATCGAGGAGCGAGCATGCCCGCAGCGGTATGTGAGTGACGAGAAACGAAGTCGCAGCCCAAAAGTGCCCCCGCCCTCCGGGCGGGCCAGTTGGTCATATTATTCCATTGCGAGCCCTAACTGCGCGCCAAAAGCTCGGGGTTTCGCATGCGGGACAAGGCGGTTTCCTTGGAGATCTGGTCCTCTCCGTAGAGCTTCTTAAGGCAGCTGTCCTTTGAGATCATGCCGTTGCGCGAGCCTGAATGGATGGCGTCGTTGATGGCACCCAGGTTGTTCTCGCGGATCATCTGGCGGATGGCGGGCGTGGCCACCAGGACCTCCACGGCGGGTACCAGCCCCTTCTTGTCCTTGCGGGGCAGAAGCTCCATGGAGACCACGGCTTCCAAGCTTGCGGCCAACTGCTCGCGCACGATGTCCTGGTCTTGGGAGGAGACCGCGGTGATGATCCTTTGGGCGACGGTCGAGGCGTCGCGGGCGTGAAGGGTGGTCAGCACCAGATGGCCGGTTTCGGCGGCCAGAAGCGCTGCGTAAATGGATTGGGAGTCGCGCAGTTCTCCGATGCAGATGACGTCCGGGTCCTGGCGCAGGGAATCGAGGATTCCCGCCTCGAAGGAGGGTGTGTCGGATCCGACCTCCTTCTGCACGAAAATCGAGCGGCAGGGTCTGAATATCATCTCGATGGGGTCCTCGACGGTGACGATCTTGCCGGGGTTTGCCTCTTGGTTGATATGCTCTAGCATCGCGGCCAAGGTCGTGCTCTTGCCGCTGCCCGTGGTTCCCGTCACGAAGATGATTCCGGAAGGGCGGGCGGCGAGCTGTCCCAATATAGGGGGAAGGCCCAGGTTAGAGAGGGGGAATATCTTGGTCGATAGGATACGCAGGGTGGCGCCGATTTTTCCCATGGAGCGATGGAGGCTTACGCGAAAGCGTCCGAGTCCCAGGATGGTGTGCGAGAAGTGGAGACGCCGCTCCCGCTGGAAGGCCTCCTTTCTCTCGTCGCTCAAGATGGGGGCGATGAGCTCCTCTATCCTGGTCTCGCTCAGGGGCGGGTAGGGGAGTGTTTTGAGCTCCCCGGCCACGCGCGCGATCGGAGGCGCCCCCTCCACGAGGTGGAGATCCGAGCCCCTGTTGAGCATCACCTCGTGCAGGGCTCCGGTCAAGCTGATGTTGTCCATGGCGACGTCAGAAGAATAGCAGGAGGGCGGGTCCGCCGCAAGGGGTCAGTGTCAGTCCGCGGCCAGCATCCAGACTCCGGCCAGGATGAAGCAGGTCCCGGAAAAAATCCGGATGAGCCGCGGGCTTATCCGGGAGGCGATGGAGGCCCCGGCCCATACGGTCAAGGCGTTGAGGAGCACCAGGGCCGCGAGCGCCCCTAGGTAAACCGGGGCGGGCTTGCCTGTCTCGGCTGTGAGGGTCGCGGCGGCGATTTGCGTCCTGTCCGCGATTTCAGCCAGGGAGACGGCCATGAAGGAAACCGCGAACGGCCCCCAGCGCCGGAATTTATTGAGCTGATTTCTGGCGTGCCCTTCGGCCTTCTCGCCAAAAAGGATTCCGGCCGCGCCCAGAAGAATGAACAGGGTGCCCGCCCCATGCCGGAGGCGGTCCGGCGCGACGAAAAACGGCATGGCCCCTCCGGCCGCGACGGCGACGGCCTCGAGCAGGGCGTAGGCCAGGCTCATGCCCAGAAAAACAGACCAAGGAGCGCGAAACGAGGTGGCCAAGAACAGGCCAGCCACTCGGCTTTTATCCGCGATCTCGGCGATCAGGATGAGGCCAAAAGCGCTCCAGAAGACGCTCATTTCGAGGCTCGAGCCTATGGCGTTAAAAATAGCTTGAATACTGGGGGCGGTACTGCCGGGCCTGGATCTGCGCGAGTATATCCGCGGGCCTGGGCTCCTTGGCCAGTCCACGGGCGTAGGCGACCTGGGCCACGGCCGCGGCGATGCGGTTGGAGACCTCCTTGATCCGGGAGATCGGCGGGAAGAGGCAGCCGGCCTTTATGTCCTCGGGACCGGCGCAGGAGGCCAAGGTCCGGGCGGCCTCCAGGAACATCTCGTCTGTGATTCGGCGCGCCCCGCAGGCGATGGCTCCCATGCCCACTCCCGGGAATATGTAGACGTTGTTGGCCTGTCCGGGAACGAAGGTCCGTCCCTGGAAGGAAACGGGGTCAAAGGGGCTGCCGCTGGCAAACACAGCGCTTCCCCTGCTCCAGGCATAGGCCTGCTCGGCAGTGCATTCGGAATTGCTGGTCGGGTTGGAGAGGGCAAAGATCAGGGGCCTGTCGTTTAGCGAAGCCATCTCCTCGACAATTTCCCGGGTGAATTGCGCTTTCTTGCCCGAGACGCCGATGAGAGCGCTGGGCTTGAGCTCCCGCACCGCTTCGAGAAGCCCGCGTAAGGGCTTGCCGGCATGGGCGTAAGGCCTCTTGTGCTCCTGCAGGTCCGCACGGCCGCTTTCCACCAGGCCGCGGCTGTCCATGAACCGGCAGCGCCCGCGCGCCTCCTCTAGGGAGAGGCCCTCGGCCGTCATGGCTCTTACGACCAGGTCGGCTATGCCGATGGCCGCCTCACCGGCCCCGTGGAACAGCAAAGTCCGGCGGGAAACCGGAACCCCTGTGATAGAGGCCGCCGAGTAGAGGCCGGCCAGGGCCACGGCCGCCGTTCCTTGTATGTCATCGTTGAAGCAGCAGGCCTTGTCGCGGTATGCGGCCAGGAGCCGAAAGGCGTTGTGGTTGGCGAAATCCTCGAACTGGATTAGGGCCTTGGGGAATACCGCTGCCGCGGCGGCCATGAACTCCGCTACCAACTCATCGTAGTCACGGCCCTCCAGGCGGCGCTCGCAGGTTCCCAGGTAGAGACCGTCGTCGAGGAGGGCTTGGTTGTTGGTGCCGACGTCGAGCATGACCGGCAAAGTCTGCTCCGGAGGAACGCCTCCGCAGGCCGTATAGAGGGAGAGCTTGCCCACCGGGATGCCCATGCCGTTGGCTCCGAGGTCGCCCAGTCCCAGAATGCGCTCGCCGTCGGTCACCACGATGACGCGCACGTCCTTGTGCGGCCAGTTTTCGAGGACCTGGCGTATCATCCCTTTCTCGTGGCGGGTGATGAAAATCCCGCGGGAGCGGCGGAAAATGTGCGCGTAGCGCTGGCAGCCTTCCCCGACCGTGGGCGTGTAGATGATGGGCAATATTTCCTCGATGTGGGCGCAGACGACCTGGTAAAAGAGGGAGGTGTTGCGGTCGAGCAGGGACAGCATGTCGATGTATTTCTCGATTGGAGCGGCCCTGCGGCGCAGGTTCTGCAGGACGCGGCTGGCCTGCTGCTCCGGAGTGGAAACCCGCGGAGGGAGGAGCCCGAGTATCCCCAGATTCAGCCTTTCTTCCCGGGAGAAGGCGGTTCCTTTGTTCAAAAGGGGATCGTGGAGCATGTCGATGCCCATTTTCTCTCGGGGCGCGGCGGGAGAGGAGCAAGGCTTTCGAGCGCGGCGGGTTATGTTTTTCTTTGCCATGGTGTTATTTTATCACGCAACATTCCAACCCTTACATACCATACGGATATATGGTATGCTGGGCCCATGGAAAATCTTACCAAGAAGCAGAAGGAGATATACGACTTCATCCTGGTCCGGGCGGCTCAGGGAGAGCCGCACCCGACCTTCAGGGAGATAGGCAGGCATTTCGGTCTGGCCGTGGGCACTGTCCAGGACCATATCTCGGCCTTGAAAGCCAAGGGAGCCCTGAAGCGCCAAGCCGCCAGAATGGCCCGGGCGATCTCGGTGACGGAAGGCGCTTCTGGCGTCGAGATCCCGATACTGGGGCGGGTGGGGGCGGGCCCGGGCATGATCGCCCAGGACCACGTCGAGGGCCACTTTAACTTCCGCAGCTTCACTTTGGGAACGGATTTCCTCCTGCGCGTCAAAGGAGACTCCATGGTCGAGGCTGGGATCATGGAGGGGGACCTGGTCCAAGTGCGGCGCCAACCCACGGCGGAGGACGGGGACATCGTGGTAGCCCTGGTCGGGGAGGAGGGCGTGGTCAAGCGTCTCAGGCGCTCGGGGCGGGCGTATCACTTGGAGTCGGCCAATCCGCATTACGCTCCCATCACCACGAGCTTCCAAGTGATCGGCAAGGTGCTGGGACTGGTGCGCCGCTATGACGGTCGGCCGAGGTTCCGCGCCTAATGGCTCGCAATGGAATAATATGCCCAAAAGTGCCCCGGCCCTCCGGGCAGGCCCATCTTCGGCCGATTTCTTCGTTGCTCGTCGGTCACAATGCGCTGCGGCATTGCTCCCTCCTCGCGCCTCGAAATCAACTCGAATCTGGGCCTGCCAGTTGGTCATATT